>CAMSTY010000061.1 GCA_947063875.1 uncultured bacterium | reverse complement strand
GACTCTCAATGATGGGAGTCAGATATGCCAAATATCAATGGTACACAACACTAGTCCCATAAGATTCTTCCCTTCTCCATCTTTCTATCTGCCTCAAAACAGACTGATTATTCCTTTCTGACTGCTTCAAATCAGACAGACTAATTTTTTGACGGAAAAATTCACATGCTTTTATAATTTCAAGATTCACCTTATCTAACGGCTGGTTCATAATCTTATCCAGTTGTTTATACTCGTCGGTGCTCAGTTCCAGCTCCGCCTTGTGCTTGAGATATTCAATCAGCCACAAATAATTTTCTGAATATACTTCTCTTAGCCTTTTCTCAAATTCCTTCTTGTCCTCTGTGTGATTCGCACTCTCCAGTTTTTCAGGGTCTTCCAGATTATGCAGTTCATCATACAGATTACACAAATCCCGAAGCCTGTCCGCCTTCCAGATTTTCATCCCCATCTCCGCTAAAGGATAGCGAATCGAAAAGCACCGGGCAGCCTTTCTGAGAAGAGTCTCATCGATACTATGAGCGTCTTTTCTTCTCTTTTCTATCGTTTCTTCCGAACCAACCGGAACGATATACACTGCATCATCAGCAAACAGATCCAGATTATTCATCTCCGGCAGCAAAATAATTCTCCCTCTGGGAACCACCTTGGCCATGTAGCAGGAACTTAATTTGGAAATCTTTTCCTTCAGACCCTTTGATTCTCCTGCACAGACTTTCTCCAAATCCTTCAATCTGCTCACATAATACAAATCACAGATATCCCGCAGCTGCTCATACCGGTATGACAGCATCACAATCACATTCGGCACCATCAGATACCGGCGGATCTGCTCCAGCATATCGTATCCGTTTGTGATATTCATATCAATGTCGTCAATCGGAATCACGATATAATATTCCGTCTCCCGGAAATCCTCATCCACATATTTCTGCCGGATTAATGCGATATATTTATCAACCAGTTCTTTTATATTGTCACGCATATTGACGCTGACCGCCATCTCCTGCAGTTCCTTCAGGGAAGCAAACTCTTTGTCGGTTCCGCCCTGCTTTCTGCGAAGGTTGCTCTCATACAGGCGGTGCAGGCATTGATTGAACTCCCTGCGCCGAAACTCATAGTCATCCCCTTTTGCGAGACGCCCCTCATCCTCAAGCTTTCTGAAATGTCCCAGCAGGCTGGCCAGCACCACATCGACAATATCCTCCTTATCCTCCAGAAGGCCGGCGTCGATCGCATTGATCCCAATAAACACCGCATGATCTCCAAGATCATAGGCAGCGCTTCCCTCTGACCTTTTGATTCGATGATAATCCTTCAGATATTCTGCATAGGAAAGCATACAGGAGGTTTTTCCCGACCCCCTGTCTCCCTCAAAGGAAATAATATTATAGATCTGCTCGTTATTGCGATATATATTTCCTTTCCGCTTCGGACTTTTATGATATTCCCTGTTCTTTTTTATGATCTCTCTGGTGATAGATGCTGCCTGGCGATATGCCGAACTGAAAACAGAATTGTCAAACTCCCGGACATCCTCATACTTAATCCGATAAGGCGCCTCCAGGTGAATATAGGTCTTCTTTTGTCCTTCCCCCACTTTTTTCCCCTCTCACATCCAGTCTGTTGCAATATATCCGCTATTATCCTTCCCCGCATTCCAAGCCATATGTAAGGCCCTGTCAAATCTTCCTTCTTCCGAGATAATACGGTATATCTTCGCAAGTGAAAACAGTACCCCCTCGATACTAAAGGAGTTTCTGTAATGTTCTACCAGTTCTTCTCTGTGCTCTTTGGGAAAACAACATATAAATCTATTCTTCCCGCACTCATTCCAAAGCTGGAAGATCTTTTTATATTCCTCAATCGCCTCATAATAGCGCGGCTCATATTCATCCTTGTACATCATGCACCCAATTCTTTTATGCGCTTTACATAAAGAACTAAATTCGCTCAAGGTCAGTTCTCTGTCTTCCGCCTTTTTTTTCAGTTTATTTACAATCGAACGATAAATTGCGACAGCCTCTTCCACTCTGCCCTCCCCTTCATAATAATAGGCAAGGTCAAAGGCCGCCTCGTGATAATTCCTATTGCAGTCATAGGATTTCTTCAGGCAGGACCGTTCGTTTCTTTTGCTCTCAACAATATCTCTCCAATATTTGGACAGCTTATAAGGCGCCGTATAATTGTAAGTATTCAGACAATTCTCATAATGCATAATTCCGAAAATGTAATGGTTTTGGAAGGTAAAATACATATCCCCTTCCAATTCATCAATTCCCGGATATTCCGAGTCCAGTTCCCTCGCCTGATCACACAAACGTTTTAATTCCCTAAAACGATCCCCTTTGCCTTCCTCATCCGGAAAGTTCTCCTGAACACACTCCTCCGCCTTATACAGACAATAACCCAGATAGGCACGGCTAAAGCAACTGGCCGCAGAAAAGACGTTCTTCTCTTCCAGCCACCGCAAGCCTTTCTGAAGCTGCTCTTTCGCATCCTGCAGCAGCGCGCTGTCTTTTGTACTGATATTATGAACGCAAAACAATGCCCGGTATAACGCCTGTTCCTGAAAATAATGAAAAAAGGGCAACAGAAAACCACCGCACTTATTTTCTCTATCAATTTCCTCAATCAGGGAAACCCTTCTTTCCTCCAATTGTTCATGGCCGCAGTCCAGAACCAGGCTCCATTCTATCGATTCCCCAGGACTTTCTGCCTGCTTTTCACACCCCTCTCCTGCCTCATAAACGTAAATTCCGCACGTTTTTAAAAACTCGGAAGTACGCACGAACTGGCATGTGTTATTGGACGAATAGAATACCCTTACTGCGCTGACCATTTTAATGCTTTCTCCTCCCTAACAGCATCATCCCGCTTCGCTTTCAGTATCCCCTACTCAGAAAATGTTTATGCAAATTGTCGATAATTTATTCATCACAATCCGGCAGGACACACTTCTGATGCAAATGGACGGATACCCTGTAATAAAAAAAGAATGCCGTAAGACGGAGTTCCCGACCTTCCCGGCACCCTTGTTCTAGTATACCAACTCCTGAGGCATTATTCAAGGTGTTTTAGGTATTTTTGCCTTGTTCTTGCTCATTTTGAGCGATATTTTTTCTCATCTGCCCATTTTCCCGGAAAATCACCAGCAATACGAAAAAGAAAACCAGATTGGAAAAAGCCGTGATCACATAGGACTCCATCGTCATCATTGCAACCATCGCGATGATCAGGCTGAACCCCAGTTTTTTCGCTGTTGACATCTCATCTGTCCGGATTTTCGCAATCACCATCCCAAACAAAATCAGGGTAATCAAGAACACCAGAACCCCATATACTGTAAGAATATGCAATAGTCCATTGTGTACGTTGGTAAAAAGCAGATCCGGAATCTTCGCAACATAATCATTCCCGATTCCGGTCCATGGCTCTTTGGTCCAGGCTTCAAAGAACTGCAGCCATACCGGCTCACGCCCTCCGAATTTCCGCAGTTCGGGCGGAAATGTCAGACCTTGGCTGACATAACCGACATAGATATAAGTAAACGCAGCGGGAACTGCCAGCGACACCAGCAGTACGCCGCCCGTCGCAGCATAGTACAACGCCCGAACCCGCCAAATCAGCTTCGGCACCACCAAAAAGAAAAACAGCATAATCAGTACCGCCACCAAAGTCGTCCTTCCACGGAACTTCTTTGCGATCGGCCAGACTATGGTTGGGATTGTCGCCAAAAGATAGGGATACACCAGCCAGCCTTTATTCCATTTGGACAACAGGGAGCATCCGCACACCGCAGACACAATGGTCGCCTCAAACACAATCATACTGATCGTGTTTGCATTGTAATCGCTTCCGTCATGCTTAATCCAGAAGCAGAGAATCAGCAAAAATCCCGCACTAATGATCGCCAGGCTCACATCATCGATTTTTACCTTGTCCGACAGATACAGAATCAGCAGCAGATCGGCAATATCAAAGATCACCCCCGGCCCGGCTTTTGCCAGGAACATATTGATCACAACCAGAACCCCGGCCGCCATGCAGAGAAGGAGTCCCTTTTCCCGCTCCTGCAAGGCCTGCTTCCAGTCTACATGATTAAAAAACAAAACCACCAACGGAACAAACATCAGCTGTCCGCCGCGGGCGATCACAGTAAGATAACGTCCCGCCGATGTATAGGCCAGCATCACCAAAGCCACCAGGATACCCCAGACAATCCAGTCGAACCAGAGAAATTCTCTTTTCTTTTCCATCATCCTTCCATTCCTTTCAAAGGTATACCTAAACTTATTACCATATTTTCGTATAACAGTCAAGAAGAAAGTTGTCTGGAAAACCACTCGCCGATCCTGGCAATAAAAGCCAGCGCCTCTGATTTCATTTCCCCGGGAAACGAATCCAGTACCGGTGCAGTCTCAAAGCTGAGAACCTTATCAAACCGGATTGCCCGCAATCCGCGCACAAAACCCTCCCAATCCGTAGACGCCGTATTTTCCCTTGTCTTGGTAAAAGTAAACGGAATCTGATGCAGATCCCCCACTCCGTCATTATCATGAATATGAAGCACCTTCAATCGCTGCCCCAAGGTGGTGATAAACTCCTCAAAATCCAATCCGACCAGATTGGCATGTCCCGTATCAAAACAAAATCCCAGCACCTCCGCCCCATACTGGTCGTTGATCCGGTCGATGCGCTCCGCGGCTTTTTTTCCATTGCAGCAGGGGCCTTCCACCAGATGTCCCCCCGCATTGCTGTACAGGTTCTCGATGCAGATCGTAACCCCCATCTCTTTCGCAATCGGGGCGATGGAGTGCAGAAAGCGTTCCGTCCACTCCCATTCCGCCTCCTCGGAACCCAGGTTGCGGGCCAGCTTAAAACCATGAACCACGAGATAATAGCAGTCAAAAAAAGCACTCACAGCTACGCTTTTTGGCGCAACCACCTTCCACAGGTACTCGTTCAGTTCCTTCCTGCCGTTTGGAATATAGATCGGATAGGGCATGTGCATCTGATGAATCCGAATCCCAGCCTCTCTTGCTCCTTGTCTGTGAGGCGTGAAATACCGCTCCAACTCCTGCTCTGACCTGTCAAAAAAATCATTTCGCTGTGAGCGGTACAAAGAGACATTCGTCAGATAATAATTCAGGCTAAAATCCGCACAAGAAAACCCCGCCGCCTTCAGCATCCTAAAACCGGCTGCCGGATTCTCATCTTCCACTACATTCTTTGTCTGTACGCCAAGTCCCAAAATATCCGAAAATTTTCCTGCTGAACCCATACCTTCTTTTGCCTCTGTCTTCCCCTTCTCATCCGATTTCGCCATCGCTTCCCGCCTCCTTCAGCCTGTCAAAATGAAACGACGGCATATATTCATCATTAAAAAAACCAATATTTTTCACATCCAGTTCCCGAAGCTGCTTCTCAATCTCCCGATAATAAATGTTGCAGATCAAAACGCCGCATCCATCCGGAAGTTCCTTCAAGGCCTCCGGCGGCCTTACCTCAAGACCGCAAAAAGACGTTCCCCAAAGTTTCGGATTATTGTCACAGGTAAACAGCGGCGGGTACTTTTCTCCGTAACATTTCATATAATTACGGCACATATTCCCTGCCCCGAAAAGAACGACCGAAGGATATTTTCCAAGCTGGGTTTCTATTTCGACCTGCCAGCGAATGTACTCAGCCACCGCCTTGGCCAATGTCAGAAGCTGCGGACGCAAAAGCGGTGAAAACCCCGAGGCCGTGCCAGACAGATCCAGCGCCAGTTCCCCATCAAAACCGATGTCCCGCAAACCGCGGATCAGATTCAGCCAGTCCGTCTGCGGCTGCCCCTGGTAAGTGCAAAGAAAGGGAAGCAGCGAATTCTCCCGGTGTCCGTCACAATCCCGCAAAACCACCGCCTTGATGCGCTTTCCCAAAGCACGCGCAAATGCATGCATATCCTGGCCGCAGAGATTGCATACCCCGACATCCATGCAAAAGCCAAAGCGTTCCTCTTTGACCTCCTGATTCAGCCTGTCCACCCACTCTGCCGCCGTCTCTCCATCCGAGCAGATCCCGCGGATTAAATGGCCGTTCACAAAGCGGCATTGATTCTCCAGCAAGATCATCACCTGATGCTCACGGGCCAAAGCCGCCAGGCGGAGATAATAAACCCGGTTCTTCTCCCATTCCTGCCCCGCGGAAATTCCTGCAAACAAGGGGCGAACCACAAGATAATTGCAGCCAGCTTCCCCGCAGCAGCGAATGCTCTCCTCCTGAAGCCTGGCCAGCAATTCCTGCAAATCCGTCCTTTTGGTATCCCGCGGCAGATACGGCGCCCGGGCAATCGATACACGCAGACGCTTCTCCTGGCACATCCGAAGCATCCGTGCGGATTGCGGTCCCATTTCTGAAGGCTCGTCTGCCACAGAAATCCTGTCTGACTGACGCTCTCCCTTGGCCGGCATCCCGGCTTCTTCCAATTCATAAGGCGAACAAAATACGCCAAATTCCAGAAAAACCTTGTCAAAACCGGCATTTGCAATATCCTGCGTCCCCTGGCCGGGAATGTTGGCATTTACGATGCCGATCGTCGAAATACTGATGTTCATAGGCCATCCTCCCTGTTTTCCTGCGTTCCTTTACAGCAGTTTTTTCTCAATCATCCCTTTAATCTTCGTCGAGCTGGTAGTTTGCGTATAGGGGAAAAACACCATCTCTGATCCCCTTTTCTCAAGCCACGCCTTTTTCGCCAGCCACGCCGGATCCTCTGCATAATCACTGCCGGAAAACTGCACATCAAACCGATACCGGCGATATGCCTCATCCGTATCTCCATAATCCGCTGGAATCTCCACCACCTCATCCACATATCTGCAGGCCCGGACCAGTTCGATCCGCTCCGCAAAAGGAATACAAGGCATGGTCTTCTTATTTTTCATCACGCTTTCATCACTCACCACACCCACAATCAGATAATCGCATTGCTCCTTTGCCCTTTTGAACATATTCAGATGTCCCACATGGAAAAGGTCAAATACTCCCGCAATATATCCCACATGATACTTCTTAGGCGCCTGCGCCTCATCTCCTTTGCCGGTCTCCGGCGCCTTGATCTTTCGGGGATACTCCAGATTCCAGTCATAAATCCCGTAGTTTTTTACTCCCAGCTGCTTCAGCTGCCTTACCACCGGTACATAATTCTTGATGCAGATAATCACCTTATAAGACTCTGCCGGCAAAGACTTTAATATCTCCGGTGAAACGATGGAAATTTGTGACATCTCCATCCCCCACTTTTCCCGATTGTTATCCAAAATACCCGCAATCTCATAATCCGCTCCAAACTGGGACAAAAATTTCTTCGTAAAATTTCCGGAACCAAAAAGATACAGCTTCTTCCCTTCCGTTCCCCGAAAAATATCCCGGAAAATACGGCCGTATTCCTCCTCCGAAAAATTCATCCTCTGCCGGTTGGAATTCAAAATCCCGGCATTGCGCCGATAGGTCTGATGATATTCCCTCAACTCCCGCTCTTTGCGCAGATCCGCCATGAAGCTTCCGATAAACCGATACCACAATTCCTTATAGGCATCCAGATGATATCTCTTCAGCACCTGCTCTTTCGGCAGCAAAGCTTCCATCTTCGTGCTGCTCCAGTAAACCAGGTCGATGGTCCGCAGCAGGATCACCTTCGCAGGCAGATTCTCCACATAGAATTCCTGATCATAAAAGACCAGTTCCCCATCTGCCCAAAATCCGTTCAGACACACCAGATCAATATAACCCCGTCTCAGGATAACTCCCAGATTTTCCCGTTCCTCCTCGCTTCCCGAAGCCACTCTCCGCCATCTTTCTTTGCCCGGATCGTCTGCCTTGCGCTTCTCCCATCCCGGCTCAAAACGCTCCCAGTCCACATTTTCATAAGGAACATGCTCCGAGGAACGCAGAATAATATCCCATAACTCATCCAGCCTTTTCAGAAACTGCTCCCTGTCCTCATAGAAAATCCGCCGGAAATAATCCGTCGCCGACTCCCCTTTCACATAAGGCATCACAAAAGCGCCGTTTTCCAGGCGGGCATCCACCATCTTCACCCCATGAGCCTGCAGATCCCGGAGATTTTCCATCAGCTGCGTCAGCTTTCCCCGGCCTCCCTCATACAATGCCCGTTTCTCCACCTGATCATCCCGGCGGATAAGCGTCATCAGCGCATTCTCCGCTCCCCGATCCATGGACAAGGTCACCTGCCGCACATTGGCATACGTTCCGTCTTTAGGGCATTCCACCAGATATCCATTGGCCAGCGTATGAAACAGGCCGTTTTTAATCAGCGTCGTGTACAACCGCTCTTCTTCCAGAAAAACCGTGTCCGGATAATTGTACTGGGGAAAAATCCGCACCTCCAACTCCTCCTCCGGCAGATAATCCTCCGCAAATATCGCCTGCGGCCGTACCAGTTCCGGAAACACGGAATAAAAACGATGCCGGGAAAATCCTGCCTTCTCCAGCATTTCCTGAATCTCCGCCCGCGCATAGGCCCTACCCTCCAGCTGCCCCATATCCGCGGCATTGATTCTCACATAATTTTCAATGCTGTCAAAATTGCGTCCGGTAAAAGCATCCCGGTCCCCGCAGAAATAACGGATTCCCAGACGGTTGTCCGCTCCTAAAAACAGCCTTCCCTTTGGACTCAGCATTTCATGTAATGTCCCTAAAAGTTCAACGGGAGACTTGCTGCGTTCCAGTGCTCCAGCCAGTACGATCACGTCATAGAAAGATCCCTTTCCTCTTTGTGTGGCCGAGACCAGTTGTTCTGCTTCTGCACAGTCCGTCAGCAGGCCGCATTCTTTCAGCATCTCGGACAGCACATCGCAGGCGGCAATACCGCCTGTTACGAATAAGGCTCTCTCTCCTTTATGAAAATTATACCAGCGGAGCAGTCCCTTGGGGAGTTCCCAAATCAGCTTTTCCGTCTCCATGGTTTTTGGTTTCCTTTCTTCTGTCTAGATGTCTCTTAATTCAGCAGCTTTTCTGCCAGCCAGGCACGTCTGGCTTCCGGGATTTGCAGAATTGCCATAGCCTGCTCTGCCGATAGCTGAAACGCCTCCATTATGTTTTGGAGATTTTACTTCTCTCAAAGTTGAATAAAATTTCTTCCGTTTTTCATCAGAAAGCCTGGAAGGAACAATCAAATGAAATTGTCTTATCCATTTCCAGTATACCCTGTTGCTTCTTTTCCATTTCTTTTGCTTTTATCCCCTGCTGAAATAACCGGCCGATCCGAAACAACTTCTGTTTTATCTTATCATGGAAAGAAGCATTTCGCAAGACACATGCCCTCTTGGCTTTCGACTCCTGGCTTTCAGCTGCCCTTCTATTAATTCTTTGCACTCTTGCGCTCTATCTGCATTCTAAATATTCTCACCTGATATTCAGCATCTGCATGTCAAGACCTATCGTATATTCTAATATCCTTTCCTTCTCAACTCCTAAAGACCGAAGCTGAGCCTTAAGTTCCTGCACACTATATTTGTTCGCAATCACATAGTACGCCTCTGGATACCTTTTCACCGCCTGCTCAGGATTCATAACCGGAATTCCCTGAATCGCAGTTTCCCACAATCCCTGATTATTGTCGCAATAGGCCAATACCGTTTTACACCTGTTGTTTTCCAGCAATATATGACAGAATCTCCCCCACTTTCCACAACCGAAAATAACAACATTATGATTTTCTATTGTCCTAAATATTGATTGAAAAAACTCTTTTTTCTTCCGGAATGGCCGTTCATAACAATCGAACAGTTGTTTGGGACTCTCCAGCATGCACTGTGCTTCCTTCCATTCCTCATCCGTTAATATTTCCTGGATTTTCAGTCCCTGACCGATCGCTGCTGTTATCCTTCCCGTCAATATCAAAATATCCGGCAATGCCTCTTCCCAAAATTCTCCGGAATGCGCCATCGTATAAAATCGGGCCTTGGCCTGACGAAAAAGCTTGCAGCAACAAGCAGAATGCCATGCTTCTGACCTTGTCTCCAAAAACCGATCCACATAGCAATACTCATCAACCAGATAATGAAATGCCTTTCTGTTGTAACAGGAAGAATTCACATTATCCCTTCTGTAATGATAAACCAGCTTATCCAAATATACCGCCCGTTCGGCATTACTATGTACCTGAAACATAAATCCGATATCCTGATATGCGGCGCCTGCCGATTCATTTAAACGAATGTTTTTTACAAATTCCCTCCTGTATATTCCATTCCACAGATAATAATCCAGCATCACCAACTCCGGATGATCCTGAGGAGCAAGCATGATCATTCCCTGGCTGGCCTCATATTCCTTAGATGTAAAGACCTTCATATCGTGACAGATATCATCGCCGATCGGATTCTCCGTAAAAACCTCTGCAGTCCCCTTCACATAATCCGCCTTTGTTTCCTGTGCAGCACGAAATAGTATCTCATAAGCATCCAGAGCAATCCTGTCATCTGTTTCCACGATTGCGATATATTCTCCCCTTGCAAGATCTATTCCTTTGTTCAGCTGATATCCGTAACTCCTTTTTTCTGACTTAATCAGCCGAATCCGGGAGTCCCTTTTTTCATATTCCTCCAGAATTTCCCATGTACCGTCCGTGGAACCGGCATCCACTGCAATCACCTCAATGTCTGAAAATGTCTGGCAAAGCACACTTTCCATACATGATTTTATATAATCTGCCACATTCAAAGAAGGCATAATAACCGATATTTTAGGAAGCATCTCTTTTCCTCCACATTTCTCCAATCATTCACCTGCCGATCATCTGTGATACAAACACAGCCGCCCTCTCACCGGCATGTCCATCTTCATGAACCCCGTATTCATCTAAAAACTGCTGTACTTTTTCTTCATATTCCTTTTGTTCAAACCGTTCCATATTTTGAATTAATTCATCATTGGATTCCGCAATAGAAAATGGCAAATCCTCATAATCAATCAGCAAACCCCTCTCTCCGTCAATATACTCTTTTCTATCAACCGCCAGCAAAAAAACAGGTTTTTTCACAAATGCCGGCTCAAACATAATGCTGGAATAATCGGTAATCATAATATCCGAAGCTGCAACTAGCTCTTCACTGTCATAATAGTCACTGACATCCACCACATATTCCGGCTTGTCCAGTTTCCTGCTTTCTGAAGCAACAACCGGATGCAGGCGCAAAAGAATCAGCCAACTTCCCCCAAATTTTCTTTCCAGCGCCTCCTTTACTTTATTAAAATCCAGATCAATATGGCTGGCTTGCGGGATATATTTTCCTCCTGTTTTGCTGCGGAATGTGGGGGCGTATAGTAAAAGCTTTTTGGTTCGATCCAGATGGTAATATTGAGATATTGTCATCCGGTGTTCCGAAGCATGGAACAGAGCATCTGATCTTGGCGAACCAGCCTGAAACACTTCCCCCTCAAAGGCAAAGCCGCTTCTGCAAGTCCTTGTGTCAAACTCACTTCCAGTGATAATGTAATCTATCATTTTGCTGTCATATTCACAAAATTTAATCAATGATTTTTCCTGCCTGAATTTCGCCAAATCAAAACCAAACGATTTTAATGTTACACTAGGCCAATGTTTAATTTGTATGTAAGTCTGACCATCCCGCTTTTTCATAAACATAGGAATTCCTGTATCACATATCCACATACCTGCTGTTTCCATATCATAGATAAATTTTCTTGAATTCCTTTCAGCCACAAGACGGATTCCATCTGGCATATTTATACGTAAATCTTTTACAATCCATACAATATCCAGATCATTTCTGATCCTTAACAACTGTTTCGCAATCTCTTTACCATGTCCTGCATAATCACACATGGTAAAAAAGACTATTTTTTTCTTGTTGATTGGTTGACTACAACTTTCTTTTAAATAATGAAAAAACCTATCTTCTCTTTCATACACCGTTTTCCCTTTTCTTTCGTTCGCTTCCATAGGCAAAACTGCAAAACAATTATATATTCCTCTTTCTTTCAGCTGTTTTGCTATCTCCTCGAAATGCTTAAGGCTGCTAATTAGAACAACTATATCATCTGCAAGGTATTGGTCTAAAACAGAAATGTCAACTATTTTTATATTCTGAGCATTTCCGTATATCTTTTCAGACACAATTTCCTGTACTGGAATTCCCCATAGTTTATTATCATTCTCGATGATTCCTTCTGCGCAGGCGTTTTTTCCGTATTTTTCATAATAGAAATCTGCACCTCTTCCTGCTCCAAATAAAAATAGTTTTTTCTCATTTAATGATTCTTCAAATTCTTTCCAGGTCTGTGCATTTAACTTTTCATTCCTGGATATATGCCAGCTTTTTACAATCGCTCTATCAATTGCATCCATTTTTTCTCCCTATATTTGCAATAATTAAAAGTTCGGTATTAATAACTGTTGGTTGTTATACCTGGAAACCACCATGGGATAAACTTCTTCAAACGCTTTATAACCTAATGCCAAAATCAAACCATCCATTTTATCTAACATCAATTCTGAAAAACTTATAATATTTTCCCTATCCGTTTTTTCTGACACTACAAATTTCTCAACCTTCCATTTTTTATATTCAAAATATTTTTCAATTTCATGCCCCCACTTTCCATAACCATATATATATATTTTTTTATGACTATTATAAAAGTCCTCCATCTTATTAATTGAAAATGGCTTAAACGGTTGATTCTTATCCAAGTATTTTAAATGATCCCATATAAGGTTAATATCATAGCAATAATTTTTTTCAATATACTTTATAATCTTGTCGATTTTTATAAAATTAGTAATTGAAAACACTTTTCGCTTCACTATAGGGAAATGCAGATCACATATTAATTGATTCGCATACTTCAAATATACCACTTCACCCTCATGTAATAATGAATTTCCATCCATAAGATCCAGCCATGTTTTATACTGGTAACCTTTTTTTGTAAAGAAACCAGAAAAATTCGCCTCAAAATCTATCACAGCATCACGATATGTATAAGGATATTGCAAATTATTCCAAAACTCAAAAAAATGAGAACTTAATATTAAACTTTTTCGAATCACAATAAAATAACCTTGAACATGCTCATCTATCTCACAACCTAAGTCTCTTGAGTCTCCTTTTACCCATTTGCTTAATCCCCAGAAATCAACCTTCTCCTTTGAAAACTTATCAAATATATATTTCCACGAAAAAAAAGGCCCATAAAATGTATCATTGAATAAAACTATTTCATCCCACCTTTCCCAATTTTCATCAGTATGAAATTTCAAAAAAACATCTTTATAGGCTCCTCCGTCATATCCGATATTTTCCCTCACATATAAATATGATGTAAAATTAGATAACTCCTTCAAAGTCCCCAATCCATTACCCTTATTAACAACGATAATTAATTCATTGACCACTTCTGTTATGCTATTTAAAAGAAAAATCACATAATCATTTACAACCGTGTTTACATCATAAAAAACAAAAATTCCCAATCGACTTTGATTATTTTTTATTCTTTCCATAATATTTTAATTTTTCCCACTTCATTTAGGTAAGGCATAACAGATCGGGTATTTGCTTTATTTAAAGCTAGTAGTAACGCTTTTTCTGATAAATCTTTTATCTCTGAAATTTTATACACAGGATATCCTCTAAAGCAATTTCCAGCTATACACTGATCATCAGACACAATGAACCCTCCTAATTTTGGATTGTTCTCGTAGAAAAAAAAACAGCTAAAAATATGTTTTGCCATCTTTCCATTTCCAAATATATATACTTGGTTATGTAAATCAATAAACTCTTCTATTTCTTCTCTACTAACCATATCTATTTTTTGCAGGAAATCTTTGTAGACTGAAGAACTCTGTTTTTTTCCTATTTCTTGAATATTAAGTTTTATGCCATAATTGAAATATGCATCATTTAAAATAACATTTATATCATATTTATATGTTTCTTTCACATAAGAAAGTGCATTTACAACCTTTTCTTCATCATAAAACCTTTTTGAAAAAACTTTTCTTTTAAGAATAGGCAATTTATCAATTTTAACACTGCCATAAGGATTCAAATAATTATCACATTCAATATTTCTTTTATAAGCATCAAAACAATAACCTGCTTTTTTTAACATCCAAAACAGTCCATTTTCAAACACACTGCAAGCACCATAATAGTCTATCTTTTTTTCATCTATCCACTCTTCTAAATAACGAATAAATTCATCACCATTAAGAATGTTATATCTCAGAACTAAGAAATATGATTGAATATGTTGTACAAGATTCCTTTCTGAACTGGAAATCCCCCAAAAATCCGCTTTGCTCTTTTCCATTTTATCAAAAATACTTTTAAAAGAGATAAATGGACCATAAAAACTATTATTACATAATACCAATTCATCAAAATTTTTCAATCTATTCTTATATTTTATATCTAATATTACTCTCTTGTATGCACCAATATCAAACCCCAAATTTTCCCTAACCACAACCTCATTTACATATTTATATAAAATATTTTTATTATGTATAATTCCATTAATTACTACTACTATATATTCAACAACATTTTTTAAATCAATCAAAGTTTTTATGATCGATTCGCCTATTTCACCTGATGGTTCATATATGCAATAAATCCCCAATCTTTTCATCTCATTCACATCATCTTTCTTAAATATTATATTATAAAATATTCATTTTCAATATATTTGCTTCATATTAAGTTCCCCATTAAAAAACAAATTCAATCATAATAGGCGCTACACTACTTTTCTCGCTCCTCAAAATTGTTGAATAGGCTTATGCCATACTATTTTTTCTATTGGAATTCTTAAACTTATCAGTTCCCTTTTTATCTCATCAGCTAATTTTATACTATCAACAGCAATTAAAATTAGATCAATTTCTTTGTAGAACAGCTGCTCTATGTCATGTACTTTCCTATAAACATATTTATATTTTTTATAGTTTTTATCTATCCAACATACTATATCACATCTTTCATTTTTTGATATTTGTGCAACATAATCGACTCCAACTTTTCCAGCCCCATATATTGCTATTTTTTTATCGAACAATAGATCTATATGTGGAAATACATATTGCTGCAGCAAATTTATCTCTTCCGTCTCCCACGCAGAAAGCACTTGTCGTAATTTTCTAAATAGCACAAAATCCATCTCTTTTTTTGACATCTTTTTATCTACGTTTAAAATAAGATCTTTACAAATTTTCCATAATTCAAAAACATTTTCAATATTTTCAATATTCCTCGAGTGAATAATGGAACTTTCACGATATACATAATGGTAAAAAACATTTTCCATTTGATATATTGATGTGGCTTCTGAAATACAATAAATTAAACTTATAACATCTTCTCCAAAAGATCTATCGTCTGGCACCTTAGAATAGCATTTTTTTATCAAATCCGTCTTAAATACCTTAGACCAAATACTCGGATTTATTCCAATTGAATCATCTAATCCAATCATGCCTTTATACAGATCGTGTCTTATATTATCATCTAGCTTGTAAAATTTTGAGCCAAGTTTATATATATAGCTCATTCCATTTTTTTCCCTTATATATCCAGAATCAACCAAATCCACATCAAATTTCTCTATTGCTTTCAGTAATTCCTGATACATAAAAGGGTCTATCCAATCATCTCCATCAACAAAAGCAATATACTCTCCTTGTGCCGTTTTTATCCCAGCTTTCCTTGCACTTACCAATCCTCCATTCTCTTTATTTATAATCTTAATTCGTTTATCTGTTTGTGCATATTTCTTACATATTTTATCGCAATTATCAGTTGAACCATCATTAACTAAAATTATCTCTAAGTCTTGGTATGTCTGATTCACTATACTCTCCAAACATACGGACAAATATTTTTCCACATTATAAATCGGAACGATTATTGATAACATATTATTTTTCCTTTAAATAATGGTATTTTTGTAATTCACAAACAACTCATTTCAAAGAGTTATTATCTTTTTAAATAATTCACTATTTTTTCTATTTTGTTCTCTTATAGATTGATCGGTCCAAGAACCATCGTAATGATGAATAGCGAATGAATGCTCATTGGGTGCTATTTTTCCAGTCCAGCTACATTTAGCTGATAAAACCTTTTCCGAATAAACTGTCATTCCATCTATAATTTGATATTCTCCATTATTAATATATCCTTTTTCGATAAAATAAGGCCTTTGTATAGTAGGTACTGCAGTTAAATCATAACTTCCATCTTTCTTTTTGAATTTCTTATTTTTATATAAATCCTTTAATTCTTTAATAATACTTACTCCCTTTTTGGCTCCAAATCCTAAGCCAAGACTGATATTTCTCGAACCATCCACACCAGCAAAAACCCGTTGGTAAAGTAATTCATCTAGATTTTTTAATAATTCAACATCTGTATCCAAATATATTCCGCCATAGTTATAAATTATATCCAATCTGGCGTAATCGGAAACAAACCCCCACCTTCCAGCCTTATATGCCTCATACATATACTCATTTTTTGTCACATCATAATTATTTTCATCCCATCTAACAATTTCGTAATCTGGACAATATTTTTCCCAGCTTTCCATCCAAATTCTATTTTTCTTAGGAATATCATGTATTCCAAACCAACAATAATGAATTCTTTTTGGTATTTCAGGTTCTTTCGTTATTCTATAGTTCTCAGGATAATACCTGTTTTCCTCTTCTTTTCTATTTGTTTCACCTATAATGTATATTGTGGTAAAACACCAGATATCTTCCAATTCTGGATAAGAACTTAATTGTTCATATACTCCACAGATATCTCTGCAAGTAATTAACAATATAATATCTTTCATGTTTAAAAGTGTATCAATATCTATTATTGGTATTTTAACGTCATTTATTTGAATCTCTTTTTCCATATATTCATACATATTATCTGCGATACAGTGAATACATTGTTCTATATGTTCGCTGCCATAATACTGTAAAAAGTTTCGTAATCCTCGTCCCGCTCCAAAACAAACAAGTTTTTTATTTGATATTAATTCTTTAAACTTATAGATATCACAGTTATAAAATTTCATCATCCATGTCTCCTTATCATACGGAACAATTACAAAACAATTCCTTCTCTGATAATCATTTGCCATGTGAGCATCCCAATAACGTTTCTTTCTTTATCTATCACCGGATAATTATTAAGCCGACTTTCTTTTAGCTTTTGCAAAGCATCTACCAATAATAGATCTTTATAAATATATCGCGGATCACGCGTCATAATCGAGTCTATAATATCACTATATAAATCCGCCCTTTTTTCTATTGCCCGCCTTAAATCCCCATCGGTTAATATCCCACACAATCTTTCTTTTTGATCAACAATGGCAACTACGCCAAGTCCCTTCCTGCTCATTTCCACAATAGCATCTGTTATTTTACATCCACTTTTTACAACTGGCAATTCACTTCCCTGCGCCATTACATCTTTAACTTTAATTAAGATCCTCTTCCCTAATGTTCCTGCCGGATGATATACTCCAAAGTCAGAAGCGCTAAATCCGATATCTTCCGATGTAACAATGGCTAATGCATCGCCATATACCAAAGCAGCAGTTGTACTTGAAGTAGGAGCCAAATTCAAATGACAGGCTTCTTTTTCAATTTCTAATATTTGAACTGTCTCGCATTCTCTTGCCAATGTGGACTCCGCTCTTCCCGTAATACAAATAATTTTAGCCCCGATTACTTTTAGAGAAGGAATCAGATGTACAATTTCTTCAGTTTCTCCACTATTACTAATAAGAATAATCGTATCATTTTCTGAAACCATCCCCAGATCTCCATGCATAGCCTCTGCAGGATGCAAAAAGAAAGATGTTGTTCCCAAGCTAGCTAATGTTGCAGATATTTTCCGTGCAATATGCCCTGATTTTCCCATTCCACATAATATTACTTTCCCTTTGCATAAAACTAAACTTTCTTCTATTTTCACAAATGTATCATCCAAAGCATTTCTTATTGACTGTAATATTTGGATTTCCTGCGCAAAAATATCTTGTGCCATCTTTAACTTCTGACTTTTATCCATTCACATACCTCGTACTTACTTTAATATTTTTTAGCACTCTTTCAGCCTTAAACACTGTTCTATTAAAGATTCAATATCTTTTACAGGAATCATATTAGCTCCATCTGATAAAGCTTTTTCTGGTTCTTCATGGGTTTCTAAAAAAAGACCATCTGCACCTACTGCAATAGCGGCCTTTGACAAATATGGCACATATTCCCTGTTTCCAGATGTAGATACTCCGTTTCCTCCCGGTTTCTGAACACTATGTGTTCCGTCAAATATAACAGGATATCCAAATTTTTTCATTTCTACAATAGAAGTCATATCTACAACCAGAGTATTATATCCGAAACTTGTTCCGCGTTCACAAAGAATAATATTCTTATTTTCCAATTTTTCTATTTTGTGAATCACATTTTTCATATCCCAGGGAGCCAAGAATTGTGCTTTTTTTACATTAATAATTCTGCCTGTTTTAGCAGCAGCTACTAATAAATCTGTCTGTCTACATAAAAATGCAGGAATCTGAATAATATCACAAATATCTTTTACCACATCCGCCTGACAAGGTTCATGAATATCTGTAACAATTTTCACCCCATAATCTTTTTTTACTCTTTCTAGAATTCGTATGCCTTTTTCCAAACCTGGTCCTCTATAGGAATCTATACTTGTCCTATTTGCTTTGTCAAAGGATGCCTTAAAATAAAAATCTATTGGTGATTTTTCCACAATCCTTCTCAACTTTTCGGCAAGATTCAAAGTCATTAATTCCGATTCTATTACACAAGGGCCTGCTAACAAGATGAATTTTTCTTTCATTTTCTATCTCTTTTCATGATTTTTTCAGCTAAACGTAACTGTTCTATTGTGTCAACCCCAATAGACGAACATTTAGTTTCTTTTACTTTTATTTTATATCCGTTTTCTATTACCCGTAATTGTTCTAAAGATTCTGATACTTCTAACATCGATGGCGGTAAATTTATATATTTTTTCAAAAAATAAACTTTGTATGCATATATTCCCACATGTCGATAATAAGATATATCTCCTATTTTTCCCCTACAATGCGGAATCGGATTTCTTGAAAAATAAATAGCATTATTATTAATATCTGTAATAACTTTAACAATGTTAGGATTTTCTATTTCCTCTATACTAGTTATCTTTTCTTTCAATGTTCCCATATAAAACTCTGTATCTTTAATTGTAGATATCAATTCATCAATCATCTCCTTTTGAATTAAAGGTTCATCTCCTTGGATATTCAAAATAATATCATCTTTTTGCAACTTTAAAATATCAATACATTCTGAAATACGATCTGTCCCACTTCTATGCTCTGAAGAAGTCATTATTGCTTTACCATCAAATGACTCAACACACTCTAAAATTCTTTCATCATCTGTAGCGACATACGTTTCCAGAATATTTTCAATATTATTCACTGTTTCATATACCCACTGAATCATTGGTTTTCCATTCAATACAGCCAGTGGTTTTCCTGGGAAACGGCTTGATTGATATCTGGCCGGTATAATTGCTATTATTCTTTCTCCACCCATAATTTCCTTGCTTTCTTGATATTTTATCTAATATATATATAAAATAGTATCTCCTCCATTTGCCGTATGACAACGAATTGAGAATTTGTATCCCATTTTATATGAATTGATCAATTCATATATCTGAAATAAATCTGATGGTTTATGATATATGCTTATTGCCATAATGGGTTTCCATTTCTTTATGGAATTTTCAGCTCCTAATAGCATATCTAATTCTTTTCCTTCTATATCAGCTTTAATAGTAGTAATTCTTTTATTTTCAAAATATTTATCTATTGATACTGTTTTTATTGTCTCTAATCCATCTTTAGTCATATCCATCTCTAATTGTGCACTAACTGGAAGGGTTGACAATATTTTCTGTTCTCCTGAATCCTTATCCAAACCACATTTTATACAAAAAATCCTATTTTCAATCCCCCATTCCTTTTCTAATCTTTTTACCCGAAATTCCAACGCATTATAGTTTTTTTGAAGTGGTTCAAATGCGTAATAAGCGTCAAACGTTGCAAATTTTTCAAATAGAAATCGCTCTAAAGTATCACCCACAAATGCACCTGCATCTACATATACTTCCTTTGAATTCAAACAAGAAAAACGGTGCAGTGAAAAATATTGTCTATAGTCAATTACAGTTTCATCTATTAATTTCCCTTTCACTCTAGCTTCTATCATAGATATTAAAGAAATTAGGGATTTCTCATCTTCCAATTCATATAACATCGGAATTATTCTTTCTCTACAAATCCAATAATATATCGCTGAACACGAACATATCATTTTAACGCGAACGTTCATGTTTTTAATTTGTTCAAGAATTTCTTGATATGTATACGGATTTGTAGTCATTATTACAATAATGTAGTCGCTGATATTATTTAATTCGTTTAATTTTATAATATTATAATTTTTAAATTTTGATTTTTCTTTTCTAGAATCAATTACATAACTAGGAATAAGATTTTCTTTAAT
>CAMSTY010000060.1 GCA_947063875.1 uncultured bacterium | reverse complement strand
TAGTGCCTAGTGTGCTGAGTCATTTGGCTGAAAGTAAATGAGCCAGCACACTAGGGTTATTCCCGATCCAGACCGCTCATCAGATT
Source organism: uncultured bacterium (assembly GCA_947063875.1). GTDB lineage: Bacteria > Bacillota > Clostridia > Lachnospirales > Lachnospiraceae > Brotaphodocola. The sequence goes on along the minus strand of CAMSTY010000060.1, from coordinate 20,742 downwards.
GGGAATCGCGCAGGCTTTGTTAAAGCCGCATTCCAGTTCCAGATTTTCGTCCAGATTCAGGTTCAGATCGAGGTCTCCCATAAAAAGCCTGTCTTCCTTTCCGAGTGCCTTCGGAATAATGGAGAATGTGTTGGAAATCCCATCCTGTGCATCCATAAAGGAAAGTTTGGCCACAGAAGCAAGAGAAGAGACGGCTCCGTGGGAATCCCTGGTGTGCATTGGATTTGCACCCGGGGCGAATGCCTGCCCGGCTTTTCTTCCGTCGGGAGTGGAGCCGGTAGCCTTACCATACACTACATTTGACGTGATGGTCAAGATGGAGGTTGTTGGAATTCCGCCGCGGTAGCAGTGATTCTGTTTGATATAATTCATAAACGTGTGAACGATCTCCACTGCGATCTGGTCTACCCGGTCGTCATCATTTCCGTACTTGGGAAAATCTCCCTCCACTTCGTAGTCCACTGCAATTCCGTTTTCATCCCGGATGGGACGTACTTTGGCATATTTGATGGCGGAGAGGGAATCTGCCACTACAGAAAGGCCGGCAATGCCGGTGGCAAACCAGCGGGTTACATTCATGTCATGAAGTGCCATCTGCAACCGTTCGTAGCAGTATTTATCGTGCATATAGTGGATGATATTCAGGCTGTTTACATATACGCCGGCCAGCCATTTCATCATGTCGTGGTAGCGGTCCATAACCTCATCATAATCCAGATATTCGGAGGTGATGGGGAGATATTTGGGGCCCACCTGCTTTTTGCTGACCTCGTCCACGCCGCCGTTGATGGCATAGAGCAGGCACTTGGCAAGGTTTGCCCGTGCGCCGAAAAACTGCATTTCTTTTCCGATCCGCATGGAAGAGACACAGCAGGCGATGGCATAGTCGTCTCCATGGGTTTCCCGCATCAGATCGTCATTTTCATACTGGATGGAGGAAGATTCGATGGAGGTGCGGGCACAGAACCGTTTGAAATTTTCCGGCAGACGGACTGACCACAGCACGCTTAAGTTTGGCTCCGGGGCAGTGCCGAGGTTTTTGAGGGTATGAAGGTAGCGGAAGGACATTTTGGTTACCAGATGCCGTCCGTCAATACCGATACCGCCGATGGACTCTGTCACCCAGGTGGGATCGCCGGAGAACAGGGCGTTGTATTCCGGTGTGCGTGCGAATTTGACCAGGCGCAGCTTCATGATAAAATGATCCACAAATTCCTGAATCTGTTCTTCCGTAAAGGTGCCGTTTCTCAAATCTCGTTCTGCGTAAATATCCAGGAAGGTGGAGGTGCGGCCTAAAGACATGGCGGCCCCGTTCTGCTCTTTGACGGCAGCCAGATAGGCGAAGTAGGTCCACTGGATTGCTTCCTGTACATTTCCGGCCGGCCGGGAAATATCATAGCCGTATATTTTTCCCAGCGCTTTTAATTCCTTTAAGGCGCGGATCTGCTCGGAAAGTTCCTCGCGGATGCGGATGATGTGGGAATACATGGTGCTGCGGGTAGTCATTTTCTGTTCTTCCTTATCCTGAATCAGACGGTCCACTCCGTAGAGAGCCACTCTGCGGTAATCTCCAATGATCCTTCCCCGGCCATAGGCATCGGGTAAGCCCGTGATAATATGGCTGGAGCGGCAGGCCCGCATCTCCGGCGTATATGCGTCAAAGACTCCTGCGTTGTGAGTTTTTCTGTGAGTGGTGAAGAATTCACTGATTTCCGGGTCTACCTGATAACCATTGTCTGCGCAGGCCTTCTCTGCCATCCGGATGCCGCCGTAAGGCTGCAGGGAACGTTTGAAGGGTTTGTCGGTCTGGAATCCCACGATGGTTTCCTTTTCTTTGTCCAGGTAGCCAGGACCGTGGGAAGTGATGGTGGAGATGATTTTGGTATCCATATCCAGAACGCCTCCGGCCGCCTGCTCCTGGCGGGTCAGGTCCATGACCTGCTCCCACAGGTCAATCGTATTTTTGGTGGGGCCGGCGAGGAAGGATTCATCGCCATCATAGGGGGTGTAGTTTTTCTGGATAAAATTACGAACGTTGATTTCCCGCTCCCAGACGCCGGAGCAGAAAGATTGCCATTCCTGTTTTGCCATTGTTTGCCTCCTCGTGTAAGAAACATAGTTGAATAGAAAACATACCGAGATTATAGGATTATGAGGCAAAAGCGTCAAGGGGAGTAATGAGAATGTTTCCTGGTAAATGTTAGACGAGAAAAAAAGTCATGTGTTTTACGGCTTGTCAAGCGGGAGAAAATATATTATAGTAGTCTATAGCTTCAGTATGTACAAGAAGGAGGAATATGATATGCAGATTAATAAAGATATGTTGATTGGGGATCTGGTACAGGCACATGAACTGATCGCGCCGATGCTGATGCGCGCAGGGATGCATTGCCTGGGATGTCCGTCTGCTCAGGGCGAGACTCTGGAGGAAGCCTGCATGGTTCATGGAATTGACTGTGATACTCTGGTATCCGGGATCAACGAAGTGCTGGCTGAGAGAGCATAAAATATATTTTTGCGGGTGATGGACAAAAACAGGGAGAGTATCGTCTGGGATACTCTCCTTGTTCTATGTTCTGCCGGGATTCAGGCTATGTTCCATGAATGCGGCAGAGTGTGTCGAAATTACGTCTTGCAAATATCATACCAGCAGCAGCTTTTGCAGGGCCTGCTGATAGACAATTACTTCATAATGCTCCTTGTAGTAGGCTTCGGTAGCGGCCTGCTGGCGGATCTTTTCACCGTATTCCGCCAAAATGTTGCAGACCCGGCTGAAGGCCAGAGGCTCGGTATCCGCACTTGACAAAACCAGATAATATTGCGCGGAACCAGGTTTTTTGTAGAGGGTATTGGCGCCCTGGTAGACATGTCCGACCACTTTCGCAGCCGATACCACCTGGTCGAGGTTCTCAAAGCGGTAGATCCGTGTCTGGATCTCCGGAGTCCTGGCGGCGCCTTCCGGCTGCGGGGTAGCGGGGGCAGAAGCGCCCTCCTGTTCCGGAATGCCAAGAAGGTTCTGCTTTAAAAGTTCCATCAATCCATCCGCACCCTCCAGGAATTCACTGGAAATGCCGCCGAAAATACTGTCCGGGTCTTCCTCCGCTATCTGGGAAAACTTGGAAAAGCGGGTATCCAATTCTTCGGGGTCTTCTATTTTGGTGATGACCAGCATAACGCTCTCATTGGAAAGCGGTATGGCTTCCACCATCAGCGGGATGTCTTCCACATCAAATCCTACTTCATTGGAGGCCTTCTGAATCATTTCACGAAACAGATTGCGGGCTTTCTCACTGCCGTAAGCCAGTTCGCCCAGGTTCAGATTGCGGACGCTCAGATCAAAACTGCTCAGTGTGCATCGTATCTGGTTTTCATTAATCCGTTCTATCTTCATTAGATCACTCCCTTACTTATGTTATCGTTGGTAGAAACTGAAAAAGAACGTAATATTCTAATTTAATTATAGTATATGATATAGAGAAAAGGCAATTCCTATGTGAAAAAATTTAGGAAAATTTAAGGTTTTCGCGTGCGTGTTTTCCAGAAGGACAGATTTCTTGTGTTTTTTGGAAGATTGTGATATAGTTTGAGTAATTATCCATAATAATAAATGGTTTAGGAGGGATTGGCTCATGTGTCAGGATCAGAATTGTAAATGTAAAAAACCATATTATATTACAACTGCTATCGCCTATACATCGGGAAAGCCTCATATCGGCAACACGTATGAGATTGTGCTGGCGGACAGCATTGCTCGTTTTAAGCGGGAGCAGGGGTATGACGTGCGTTTTCAGACCGGGACCGACGAACATGGTCAGAAGATTGAATTGAAGGCGCAGGAAGCAGGGGTTACGCCGCAGGAGTTTGTAGACGGGGTGGCATCCCAGATTCGCGGGATCTGGGATCTGATGAATACTTCTTATGATAAGTTTATCCGCACCACAGACAAAGACCATGAGGAGACGGTGCAGAAAATTTTCAAAAAGCTTTACGACCAGGGAGATATCTACAAAGGATATTACGAGGGACTTTATTGTACGCCCTGTGAATCTTTCTTTACGGAATCCCAGCTGGTAGACGGAAAATGTCCGGATTGCGGGCGCGAGGTACAACCGGCGAGGGAAGAAGCCTACTTTTTTAAGATGAGTAAGTATGCGGACCGGCTGATTGAGCATATCAACACGCATCCGGAGTTTATTCAGCCGGTGGCGCGGAAAAATGAGATGATGAACAATTTCCTGCTGCCTGGCCTGCAGGACCTGTGTGTGTCCAGGACTTCCTTTACCTGGGGGATTCCGGTCAGCTTTGATCCGAAACATGTGACCTACGTATGGCTGGATGCTTTGACAAACTATATCACCGGTCTTGGCTATGACTGCGACGGCAATCACGGGGAACTGTATAATAAATATTGGCCGGCGGATTTGCACCTGATCGGAAAGGATATTATCCGCTTTCATACGATTTACTGGCCTATATTCCTGATGGCATTGGATGTTCCGCTGCCCAAACAGGTATTTGGCCATCCGTGGCTTTTGCAGAGCGGAGAAAAGATGGGCAAGTCCAAGGGCAATGTGCTGTATGCGGATACGCTGGTTGAGATGTTTGGCGTGGATGCCGTGCGCTATTTTGTGCTGCATGAGATGCCGTTTGACAATGACGGTGTAATTTCGTGGGAATTGATGGTGGAACGGCTGAATTCCGACCTGGCAAATATTCTGGGGAACCTGGTGAACCGGACTGTGTCCATGTCAAACAAATATTTTGGCGGCGAGGTGCAAAACCGTGGCGTCGGCAGTGCGGAAGATGAGGATCTGAAGGCAGTGACGCTGGCGGCAGTGAAAAAGGCGGAGGCGAAGATGGATGAACTCCGTGTGGCGGATGCGATCAGCGAGATTTTCAATATTTTCCGCCGTTGCAATAAATATATTGATGAAACCATGCCGTGGGCGCTGGCCAAGGAAGAAGCGAAGAAGGACCGGCTGGCGACCGTGCTTTACAATCTGGTGGAGGTGCTTGCCATCGGCGCATCCGTGCTGGAATCTTTTATGCCGGAGACTTCCGCAAAAATCCTGGCACAGCTGAATGCTTCCAAACGTACCCTGGAAGAGATGGAGGAGTTTGGCAGATATCCGTCTGGCACGAGGGTGACAGACAAGCCGGAGATCCTGTTTGCACGTATGGATGTGAACAAAGTATTGGAGCAGGTGGCCGGACAGAAGCAAGAAGAGGGCGGCGACATCAAAGAGGAAGACGACGTACAGGAAGAAAATGTAATAGATATTGAAGCGAAACCGGAGATCACCTACGATGATTTTGCCCGTTTGCAATTCCAGGTGGGTGAGATTATTGCTTGTGAGGCAGTGGCTAAGTCCCGGAAGCTTCTGTGCTCTCAGGTAAAGATTGGAAGTCAGGTAAAGCAGATTGTCAGCGGGATTAAGGCCTATTATTCCCCGGAGGAGATGGTGGGCAAAAAAGTCATGGTAGTCGTGAACCTGAAACCGGCGAAACTGGCAGGGATTCTGTCGGAAGGCATGTTGTTGTGTGCGGAAGATGCAGAGGGCAATCTGAGTTTGATGGTGCCTGAGAAGGCGATGCCTGCGGGGGCAGAGATTTGCTGACAGGGATGAAAACGAAAACAGCTTCCATCAGCGGGAGCGGACTGAAGATGATTGCAGTCATCAGCATGCTGATTGATCATACGGGATATCTGCTGCTGGGATGCGGGATGCTTCGTCTGCTTCCGCATTCTGTGCCGCAATATGCGGCATGGCGCCAATGCTACCTGATCATGCGAGGCGTGGGGCGGGTGGCATTTCCTGTTTATGCTTTTCTTCTGACAGAAGGGATCGTGCATACCAGAAACTGGAAAAGATATGGACTGCGCCTGGCAATATTTGCACTGATTTCAGAGATTCCTTTTGATCTTTTGTGTTTTCAGAAACCGATCTGTCAGGAAGCACAGAATGTGTTCTTTACATTGTTGATTGGCCTTCTAACTGTGAAGGCGGCTGATTATGTAGCACAGAGAGGCGAGGGGCAGGATACGGTTCTGATACGGAGCATCCTGATTGCAGCCGGCTGCGGGATAGCGGTTCTCTTTCGGACGGATTACGATTACAGCGGTGTTTTGCTGATTGTTTTATTATATCGGCTGCGCCAGAACCGGGCCAGGCAATGTATCGTTGGTTTTGTCTGGATGCTTATAACTTTAGGCAGATGGTATTATGCAATCGGATTGGCAGCAGCATTTCTGCTGATCGGAATTTATAGCGGAGAACGGGGGAGCGCGAGGGGGAAATATGCCTTTTATGCTTTTTATCCGTTACATCTGCTTTTGCTGTATTTGATCTATCGGCAGCTGATGGGAAACTGACTGGCGCTGACAGGAGACAGGAATATGAAAATATTTGATACGCATGCCCATTATGACGATGAGGCTTTTGACAAAGACCGGGATGAACTGTTATGCAGTCTGGCGGATCATGGCATTGACTGTGTGGTCAATGTCGGAGCGAGCATTCAAAGCACAAAAAACACATTGGAACTGATCCGGCAGTATCCGTTTGTCTACGGTGCCGCCGGGGTTCATCCGAACGAAACGGGGGAACTGAATGACACTCTGATAGACTGGCTGAAACATGTGGCCCGGGAAGACAGAATCGTGGCGATTGGAGAAATCGGACTGGATTATCATTGGGATGAACCTGAACCGAAGGTGCAGAAATATTGGTTTGCCCGCCAGCTGGCGCTGGCAAGCGAGGTTAAGCTGCCTGTTATCATTCACAGCCGGGATGCCGCGAAAGATACGCTTGACATTATGAAGGCAGAGCATGCAGGCGAGCTGGGCGGAGTGATTCACTGTTTCTCTTATGGAAAAGAAATGGCAAGAGAATATCTGCAAATGGGATTTTATCTGGGGATCGGCGGCGTAGTGACGTTTGGCAACGCGAAAAAGCTAAAAGAAGTGGTGGAATATGCGCCATTGGAAAAGCTTGTCCTGGAGACGGATTGTCCGTATCTGTCACCGGAACCAAACCGCGGGAAAAGGAATTCTTCCGTGAATCTGCCCTATGTGGCAGAGAAGATCGCGCAGATAAAAAACATTCCGGCTGATGAGGTGATCCGTGTCACCAGCCGGAATGCAAGAAAACTATATCGTTTTCAGTGATCTTTACTTGGTCAGTACGGAAACTCCGGTATCCTGTACCTTGCCGCCCAGGGATTCGCCTTCCAGAGAAGCAACGGCGGCTTTGACGCCTTCTTCACCCATAACATCCGGATTCTGGGCCATGGTGCAGAGCAGGTAGCCGTCATTGATCAGGTTCATGATTGCGTCGGATTTGTCAAAACCAACGCCGACGATGCCGGAGTTGCCGGAAGCTTTGATGGCATTGCCGGCGCCGGTGGTGGAACCTTCGTTACAGCCGAAGATGCCTACGACGCCCTGTGTGATATAGTTCTCGGCGATGGTCTGTGATTTCGCGGCATCGCCCTCGCCATACTGGGTTTCCATCAGTTCATATCCCTTGCCTTCAAAAGCGGAACGGAATCCGTTCTCTCTCTTAACGGTAGAGTCGGTAGCGGCATTGACATTGACAATACCGATCTTGCCGGAGGTAACGCCGGCAGCTTCCAGTGCCTTGATCATCTCTTCGCCCGCCGTTTTGCCTGCCGCTTCATTGTCGGTAGAGAAGGTGGCTTCTGCATCGACGTTTGCCGGAGAGTCCACGTAGACGATCTTTACGCCGGAGGAGGCCGCCTCTTTTAATGCGGAGGAGATGGCATCCGGGCCGTTGGCAGCCACGATGATTGCCTGATATCCGCCGGCAACAGCGTTGTTGACGCATTCGATCTGCTGGGCGTCATCCTTGGTATTCGGGGACATAAAGGTGACGGATACCCCCAGTTCTCCGGCAGCTTTCTGCGCGCCCTCGTTTAAGGTGACCCAGTGCTGGTCAATAGAGTCCATGGTGATCAAAGCAATCTTGATATCTCCTGCTGCGGCTGCCGCTGAGGTTTCGGCAGTTGATTCATTTCCTGCCGGAGCGGCGGCGCTTTCCGCAGGTTTGGAACTGCTGCAGCCAATGACAGACGTTGCCAGAAGCGCGGCACAGCTTACCATTGCAAGTAACTTTTTCTTCATAAAACATCCTCCTTTTTGATAGTTGAAAGGTCTTATAGTTAACCGTTTTGAGAAAAGACGGTTAAATATCATGAATTTGTGTTCTTTCTGAAATTCCCGGAACGGACCACTACATCGAGAAGAACCGAAAAGACGACGATAATGCCGATAACCAGGCGCTGAATGCCTACCTGCGCACCAATCATATTAAGTCCGTTTTCAAGAGTTTGCCATACAGCGGCGCCGGCGAAAGTTCCCAGCAGCAGGCCGGTTCCGCCAAGAGGGGAGATCCCGCCGATGACGCCGGCGGCAACACCGTACATTTCATACATATTTCCGGCTTCCATATTTCCCATGCCGGCCTGGGCGCAGAGGATCAGTCCCACCACACAGGCGCATACGGCGCTGACCAGATAAGCTTTGATTGTGGTATTAACAACATTAACGCCGGAAAGCTTTGCTGCGTCCACATTGGAACCAACCGCATAGATATGCCGTCCGGTCCGGGTTTTGGACAACAGGAAGAAAAACACCAGAAACAAAATCAGTGCAATCCAAAAGGTATTGAAGATTCCCAGTGTCTTTCCATAATAGAAAAAGTTCTGGAAACGATCCCCGGCTTCTTTGCCGATTCCGGTAGCGATGGCATCCGTATTGCGGTTGTTGTTGACCATATAGGCGGCTCCGCGGGACACAAACATGGTGCCAAGGGTGGCAATAAATGGCGGCAGTTTGAATTTGCCGACCAGAATGCCGTTGATAACGCCGCAGCAGAGGCAGCAGGCCAAGGCAACCAAAATGGCGATAATAGGGCTGATGCCCATGGTCATCAAAGTGGCGGAGACCATGGCGCTCATACCAACCATGGAACCGATTGAGAGGTCGATGTTGCCGGTGATCAGCAGATAGCTTTGCCCGACACCGATCAACAGGTATTTGGACATGGAACGGAGCAGGTTCATCACGTTCTGCCCGGAAAAGACATTACGGTCAATAATGCCAAAAGCCACATAAATAACAATCAGTCCTGCAAAGGCAGTAATGACTGCTCCCATCCCGCGCATCCCTAAAAATCTTTTGACAGCGCTTTGCTTAGTTTCCTTCATTGTTCTATCCTCCCTTTAGCTTGCCTGCTGTTTTTTCTCGAATTCGGTGGCATATTTGAGCACCTCATTCTGGGTGGTGTCCCGGGCCATGACCTCGCCAGTGATACGCCCGTCGCACATGATGATTACCCGGTCGGCAATCCCTAAAACCTCCGGCATTTCCGAGGAAACGAACATGACGGCAATGCCTTCCTGCTTAAGCTTGTTCATCAGATTGTAGATTTCCACCTTGGCCCCGACATCAATGCCTCTTGTCGGCTCATCAAAGATTACCACCCGCGAGTTGCGGGCCAGCCATTTGCCTACCACAACCTTCTGCTGATTGCCCCCGGAAAGATTGGCGGCGTTGATTTCCACGGAAGGGGTCTTGATGAGAAGGTTTTGGACAGCCTCTTCGCAAAGCTGATCTTCCTTGCTGCCGCTGATCACCCCCATACCGTTGCAAAGTAAATCTAAATTAGGAAGGGCCAGGTTGTGACGGATACTCAATTTTGTGCAGAGTCCGTCTTTTTTGCGGTCCTCCGGCGTCAGCACAATACCGGCCTTGATGGCATCCATCGGGCACTGGATTTTGACTTCTTTGTCATCCAGGAAGATCTGGCCGCTGGATTTTGGATCGACGCCAAAGATTGCCCGGGTGGTTTCGGTGCGCCCGGCGCCCATCAGTCCGGCAAATCCGACGATTTCACCCTCATAGAGAGAAAAATTGATATTCCGGACCAGCTTTCCGGCATTCAGATTTCTTACCTCAAAAACTTTTTTCCCTTTGGAACAGGAAACCCGGGGAAACTGCTCTTTGATTTCCCTTCCTACCATGTTGGCTATGATTTGCTCCATAGTCATGGAATGAAATTCACTGGCAGTGATGTATTGGCCATCTCGCATGATGGTTACCCGGTCGACGATAGCCTGCAGTTCTTCCAGGCGATGGGAGATGTATACAATACCGCAGCCGTCGGCTTTCAGTTTCCGGATAATCCGGAACAACTCATCAATTTCTTTGGCAGTCAGGGAAGAGGTGGGTTCGTCCATAATCAGGATTTTGGCGTGGATGGAAAGCGCTTTTGCGATTTCGACCATTTGCTGCTTGGAAACAGGAAGATCGCCGACGGTTTGCCTGGGATCGATATCGATTTTCAGCTGGCTGAGAATGTCAGCGGCCTCTGCTTCCATTTCACTGTTTTTCAGGATCACCCCATTGACCTTTTCCCGTCCTAAAAACATGTTCTCCGTGACGGAAAGGTGACGGCACATATTTAGTTCCTGGTGAATGATTGCCACACCGGCGGCCTGCGCCTGCCTGGGGGTCAGAGCGTCATATTCCTTGCCAAATATTTCCATGCTTCCCCCATCTTTGGTGTACACGCCGCTTAAAATTTTCATCAAGGTGGATTTGCCGGCTCCGTTCTCGCCCAGGAGTGCCATGACTTCTCCGGAACGCAGTTCAAAGTTTACATTGTCAAGGGCCTTCACTCCTGGAAAATTCTTGACGATGTTTTTCATGGATACAATTACGTCTCCCATCTGCTCCCCTTCTTTCTTTATAGGTGTTATTGTATAAGACGGCGCCTGTCCGGGAAGGTCCGTCTGCTATCTGCAAATACGCATTGCAATGCAAAGAGCCGCCATGTCTCCCAGAGATTCTCCCAGTTTGGCAGGAACGATGGCGCATGCTTTGCGGCTGGAGAAAAGGGTTTCTTCTTCTAATATCTGATACATGGAATCGGTCATAAATCTGCCGGCCCGTACATAGATGCTGCCGATCACGATCCGTTCCGGATTCAGGATATCGATCAGCAGGGCAAGCAGACTGCCTAAGTTTTGGCCGGTCTGTCTCCAGATTTCCAAGGAAGCTGGATCTCCCAAAGCGGCCAGCTCGGCCAGCTGTGCGGCGCTGCCAAGACCATATTGCTTCATTCCGCCGCCACTGCAGTAGCCTTCGTAGGAGCCGGCTTTTCCATAGCCGGTATGTCCCTGCTTAAAGAGCCGGACGTGTCCCACTTCACCGGCCATACCAGATGCGCCTTGGTATAGCTTCCCATGGATGATAAGGCCTGCGCCAAGTCCGGTTCCGAAGGTGAGAAAAATCATGTTCTCGCAGCCTTGGCCTGCGCCGAATTTCCACTCGGCTACGGCGCAGGCATTGGCGTCGTTCTCCAGATAGGCAGGTACCCGGAACCGTTCGGTTAACATTTGGGTAATGGGAACACAGTCCCAGCCTGGCAGATTAGGGGGGCCTGAAATGACGCCGTTTTTACTGTCCAGGGGTCCGCCGCAGCTGATACCGATAGCCGTTACCTGCGGGGACCATAGGTTTTGAACGCTGCCTTCTATTTTTTTGAGAGTTTTTGTTTTTTCTTCCGTGGGAAAAGGGACCTTTTCCAAAATGTTCCCTTTTTCATCCCCACGGACTACGGCGCATTTGGTTCCGCCAATATCAATGCCAATATATTCTTTCATGATTTTCACTTTCCTCAATATAAAATTAGTATAACATAACAAAATACCCTCAAAAAGAGGGCATTCTTTCGGTTGAGGTGGACAATCTTTTGATTTTTATTACCAATCTACTTGGTTAAATTCACTTTTTTCATAAGAAGCAGCACAAACACCGTTTTCTACAACCAGCAGACGGTCGGAGATCATTAAGGTATCAGAGACATTGGCGGTAATGATCAGGACGGCGGTTCCTGTTTTTAGAATTTCCCGCAGTAGTGCCAGAATCCGCAGGCGGACGTCCATATCGCCCTTGGCCAGAGGCTGGATGCACACGAGGACACGAGGGTGAAAAAGCTGAATCCGGTAGTAAACCAGGGCGATTTGTTCGGCCAGCGGCAGATTGGCAACCATCGTCTCTTCGATGAAATTTCCAATCAGGGAGCCATATTCATTTTTGATGCTTCGATATATTTTGCCGGGAATGATACTTTGATGCAGTTTCCTGTCGAGGAGAAACGTCAGGTTTTCCATGTAACTCCGTTCTTGAAACAGCAGGGATTGTGTGCAGTCTTTTGGGATTATGGCGATCCCGGCATTCAGATAATCGGCGGCCCGCTTCAGTGTATAGGGTTCATGTTCCAGGGTAATCCTTCCCTGGCGGCATTCCTGTGTGCCGGTCAGCAGGGAGAGGACATCTCCGGCAATCCGGTTGTCCATATCCAGGATGGTGAGACATTCCGCCCGGTGGAGGACAAAACGGAGACCATGAAGATTTTCCGTATGGACGCTGTGAAAATGAAGGACGCCGTCTTCCTGGTCCGGGTTTGCCTGCGTACCAGGGATATACCAGTCTGTGATATAGGGAGAGATCCGTTCGTCGGTCATCTCGTCCCGCTCAAAGACTTTGATGATCCGGCCGTCGAAAAATAATGAGGTCCGGTCAGCGATGCGGAATAATTCCTGATGGTGATTGCCGATATAAAGGATTGAGACGCCGCTGTTTCTCACGTGGCGGAGCATGTCCTGGAACTGAGCCAGTTCGAACTGGCTTAAAAAGTTTCCGGGATTGTCTACAATCACCAGCCTGCAGCCCATAAGCAATGCTTTTCCCAATTCGGTCAGGCAACGCTCCAGGGGAGTCAGGGCCGATACCCGTTTGCGGATATTAACCCTGAGGCCGTTCTCCTTAAAGAAATTTTCGGCCTGTTCCCGCAGGATTCGTTCGTTGATAAAATATTTTTTAAATCCTTTTCGGAGGACAAACAGATTGTCCACCACGCTCAGGCCTTCTACCAGGTGGCTCATGGGCTCGATGACATAGACGCGGTTGGAAGTTCCGTCGCTGTGAGAGTAACTGTTGACAGTCTGCCCGTCATACCATACGGTGCCGAAGGAAATCGGAAGATTTTGGCAGACCAGCTGAATCAGCTGATTGTAGCCACGGTTGCGCCCGGCGACCAGTCCCATGATCTCTCCGGCAAACATCTGGAAGTTCAGATTGTCCAATAAAGCTTCTCCGTTTTGGATCAGGCTGACATGATCCATCCGCAGCAGTTCCCGTTTCATCCATATCCTCCCTTCTTCTGTTGCGGCAGCGGGCGATCATTCTCTTACCAGCGGCAGGGAGATCAGAACGTCAGTTCCCGCGCCTTCCCTGCTGTAAAAGATAATTCCATATTCTTCGCCAAACAAGAGTTTAATGCGGTTGTTCACATTGACAAGAGCAATGCCTCCCTTCTTTCCGCTTTCTTCCTGAACCTCATCCAGAGCAAGGCGGCGCAGCTTTTCATTCAGCAGTTTTAGCTTTTCTTCTGTCATGCCCATGCCGTCATCTGAGATTCGGATACGCAGCCGTTCATCACTGACACAGATGCGGATCACCAGGTTTCCCTTTCCGATTTTTCGCTCAATCCCATGATAGATGGAGTTTTCCACAATGGGCTGCAGGGTGAGTTTTGGCAGACGAAATTGGAGAATCTCCAGTTCATCCAGTTCGTCATCATGTTCATATTCGATGTGCAGGGCGAGCTTATCGCCGAATCGGAATTGCTGGATATAATAATAATTCTCAATATTGGCCAGTTCGTCTTCCAGGGTCACCAGGTTTTCTACCTGGGAAATTGTATAGCGGAAAAAGGTGGCCAGCGCTTCTGTCATCTCTGCAATGCTGTCCAATCCGGCCAACAGCGCCTCGCTGCGGATGCCCTCTAACGTATTATAGAGAAAATGAGGATTGATCTGATTTTGCAGCGCCAGATATTCTGCCTGTTTTTTTGATACATTGATCAGGTGATTTTTATCAATCATTTCGTTGAGGAGAAGGACGGCCCGGTCGCTTTCCGGGGTGAGAGGGTGGCGCAGGTGGAACAGGTCCTTAAGAACATATCCCATAACAAACTGTTCATAAATTTTTTTGGTTTCCCGGTAAGGGATTAGGAGCCATCGAAACACAAAGCAGCAATAGCCGACAGCCGCCAGGGTTAAAAACAGTACGGCAAAAATGCCCAGGCCATATCGCAGGCACAGTATCCAGAGAAGCATTAATGCACTAAACAGAAGAAGAATTCCTGCGCCTGCGCAGAGAATAAGCCGGCAGGACAGATACTTTAGTTTTTCAGTCATGAATACAGCTTTCTATACTCATTGGGTTTTAAGCCGGAGTATTTGGTAAAGGTTTTGGTAAAGTGGCGCACATCGTTGTAGCCGACCAGTCCGCAGATATCTGCGACCGTACGGTTGGTTTCTTTCAGGAGCCGTTTTGCCGTATCCATGCGGACCTTGGAAAGGTATTCGAGAAAGGTCATCCCGGTGTCCTTTTTGAATACGGTACTGAGGTAGGCAGGAGAGAGTGCGGCGGCAGAACTTACCTGTTCCAAAGTAAGCGGTTCCTGATAATGTTCCGCCACATACTGTTTTACAATCCGTATGGGCCGGTTTTCATCCTGCCGCTTCAGCCGCGCCGCCTTTTCATAAGAGGCCGTAACTTTGCGGATCAGATAATCAAATAATTCTTCGGAAGAAGCACAGTTGTCTGCCCCAATAAGGAAGCTTTCCAAAAAATCGTCTTCCACGCGGATCTTAAAATTTTTCATGGAAAAGAGATAGAGGTTGCACACCTCCTTGGCCATCTGCAAAATCTCATGTCCGGTGATCCCTGAGCGGGATAACATGCCTGACTTTAACTCCATCATGGCTTCGCGAACCGGAAAGACTTCCAGGGTTTCCAGAGCCTGCGACATTTTTTGATTGAATTCCAGAAACAGCGCGCTTTCGGAAAACGGATTCTGCCGGAGGAATTCTCCTTCAAAAAGCTTGCCGGTTCCGGAAACCAGACGTTCTTCAATCCAAAGGCGGGCATTTTTCAAAGAGGAATCCAGGCAGGAAAGTTCCTGGCAAATCGTTCCCAGAGCCATTGTGGCAGAGAAGTCCTTCAGAATATCGCCCTGAATCCGCATTTCGTCCAGAAACCCCTTCAGCTGTCTGCGGACATTGTTTTTCTGCTGTTCCTCAAAATTCAGCAAAAGATAAAAGGCGCTGCCGTCATTCATGATCTCATATTCATGCACAAATCCTGCCAACAGACGTTCCAGAATGCTGCGGACCTTGTCGGACATGAAACGCAGGTTTTCCGAATTGTCCAGTACGCGCCCGTCCATTTTCAGGATGGCCAGGGCAAAGAGATCCGGATGAAAGGAAAAATGAAATTCCCGGCAGATCTGTTCCAGGGGAAAAAGGAGCCGTTCCTTGTTCCGGCGGCAGACCAGATCGGAGAGAAATGTTTGCCGCAGAGTCCCTTCATCGGTTTTGAGGGTGCGTCTGATCTGCTCCTCATAAGAAAGCTGGCGGCTCTCCTCCAGAAACTTGCCGCCCAGCTTTTTCAGGGCGCCGGTCAGCTCCTCTTTTTTGATTGGCTTCAAAATGTAGGCGTTGACGCCGTAGCGGATAGCCGACTGCGCATACTCAAAATGACGGTAACCGCTGATAATGATAAATTCTGTCCGGGGATTGATTTCCTTGCCCAGGCGGATCAGGTCCAGCCCGTCGTAGCCGGGCATCCGGATATCCGTAATTACGATATCCGGGCGATACTCCTTGATTCGTTCCAGGGCCTCGATCCCATTTTCAGCGGTGGCGACTACCTTCATATCCAAATTCGGCCAATCGACCAGCCTTTCAATCAGCTGACAGACTTTTCGCTCATCGTCTGCAATTAATACCTTTAACATGAGGGATGTCCTTTCTACTGCTTGCAAATCTCGCAAAAGAGATCGGTTAGTCTGGCAAATTGCTCCAAAGTCAAGGTTTCCCCTCTGACGGCAGGAGGCATTCCCAGGGCAAAAATCGCCGCAGCGATCTGCTCCTTGGAAAAGGAAAGATCCGGAGAATTATAAATTCCGTTCTGCAACGTTTTCCGGCGTTGATTGAAGGAAGCGCGAATCAGCCGGAACATCAGAGCGGGGTCCTGGACCGTAACCGGAGGTTTGGGGTAGCAGGTCAGACGAATCACCGCCGACCCGACCTTGGGACGGGGGAGAAAGCAGTTGGGGGGCACATTGGCAACCAGGTAGGGTTCGGCATAATACTGTACGGCAAGAGACAAAGCACCGTAATCTTTCGATCCGGGGCCGACCTGCATGCGGTCGGCGACCTCTTTCTGGACCATCACTGTGATATTATCGACGGGCGCCTTTTTTTCAAACAGACCCATGATAATAGGGGTGGTAATGTAATAGGGGAGGTTGGCCACAACTTTGATGGGCCGTCCGGAATGATATTGTGCGGCCAGGTGAGAGATGTCAACTTTCAGGATATCATCGTGGATTATGACAACATTATCAAAGCCGTTTAAGGTATCTTTCAAAATGGGAATCAGATTGTCATCGATCTCCACCGCAATAACCTGCCTGGCGGCTTCGGAGAGGTATTGGGTCATGGTGCCGATGCCGGGGCCGATCTCTAAAACCACATCATCCTTGGTAATTCCGGCAGCGGCAATGATTTTGTCCAGCACATGGGTGTCAATCAGAAAATTCTGGCCGAATTTTTTCTGGAAGACAAAGTTGTATTTTTTAATAATGTCAATCGTATTCTGTGGAGAGCCAAGTTTTGGTTCCATATAAAAGCCACCTGTCGGCAATGCCGTCTTTCCGTAAAATTCTGTTGCATGGTTCTGGAATTATTATATTCGCTTATCCAGAGTTTTTCAATCGCCATTTTTTTGTCATAGAAAGAAAGGGAAGGTGCATAGAATGGTTATTAAAGGAGTGATGGCATGCCTAATTATCGCAGATTAATCTCATATATTTATGCGTACGAGGGAGGCGTCAAAGGAAAAAATATCGGATTTGCCAAGATAGAGATACGGAACGGACAATGCAGAATCCATGTGAATGTAAAGCGGATTTTCCTGGGAAACAGCGATATAGGAGTGTATCTGCTATCCCCGCAGAAAGAAATCATGCTGGGAAGAATTTTTGTCCGCAACGGAACAGGGGAATTCCGCGTCAATGTCAATGCGGATGATGTGGAAAACAGCGGATGCAGCATGGAGCAGTGCTATGGACTTACGATTCATGAGATGGAGAGCACATGGCGCACTTACACCACAATCTGGGAAGATGCGGTGGCTCAGGCAGCTGAGGTAGAACTGGCAAATGTGACCGCTCAGGAGACGGGGACTCTGCTGAAAAAGCAGGAGGAATTTTCGGTATCGGAAGAAATCCGGCGGGAACTGGAGGCGGAAGATAGCAGAAAGAATGAAAACGTGCCATGGAAAGAACCCGAAATCGTTTCTGGTGAGAACCCGGAAACGGAAGCGGGCGCAACGGCAGGAGGAGAAGCAGAAAAAACAACAGCAGAACCGCGGGCAGAAGGAACCGTGACAGAAAGCCAGCCAGAAGGAACCGCGGCAGAAAGCCAGGCAGGAGGAACCGCGGCAGAAAGCCAGGCAGGAGGAACCGCGGCAGAAAGCCAGGCAGGAGGAACCGTGACAGAAAGCCAGGCAGAAGGAACCGTGACAGAAAGCCAGGCAGGAGGAGCTGCGGCAGAAAGCCAGGCAGAAGGAACCGCGGCAGAAAGCCAGGCAGAGGGAACTGCGGCGGAGAGTCAGGCAGAAAGAGCAACAGAAGAAGCGACGGCAGAAGGGCAGATAAATGAAGAAGCAAAAAAGGAGGCCCAAAAGGAAGAATACATAGAGCCAAAGAACATAGCGGACTCAGAAAAAGACAAGGCAGTGATGCCGGATAATATAGAGAAAACAGCGGCACGGGAAAACGGCGGCGAAGAATCAAAGAACGCTCCCAAAGAGGCACCGGAAACGGAACAGTCCGCCGAAGACGGCTGGAAAAGGGGAAGCCTGGCAGAACCTCTGTGGAGAGGGGGAATCCTGCCGGAGGAAAGTCAGGGCGGTTCCGGCCGAGACAGCGTTCAGGAGAGAGTCTTAAAATTTGCCAAGGTATTTTTGCAGGGTCGTGTCCCGGCAGATGGAGAGTCATTGAGCCAGGGAAATATCACAGGGGAGGCAGCGCCGGCAAACCGTGCGTCTGAGACACCTGCAAGGCAGATGCCCAGGCCAAGAACTATGCCTGCACCGCGGCCGGAGCCGGGAGACCCTGCACGTCTGGCAGAACTGGACCGCTTAGAAAGGGAAGAGACAGCCAGGGACAATATCTGGAGCCAGCTGCAGCGACGGTATGCAAAAGTGCTGGCATTTGATTACGCAGACGGATGCGAGATATTGTCGATCAAGCCTCAGGATATTGGAATGCTGCCCAGAGAAAACTGGATCTATGGCAACAACAGCTTTCTGCTTCATGGATATTACAACTATCGTCATCTGATTCTAGCCCGGCTGGAGAATCCGGGCGGGGAGCCAAGGTACCTGCTGGGAGTACCGGGACATTATTTCAGTAATGAGAAAAATCTGGCATCCATGTTTGGATTTCCTTATTTTGTGCTGGCTAAAAAACAGCCGGAACAGGATGGGCGGTTCGGGTATTGGTACACGGATCTTCGTCTGTAAAAAACAGAGTCCGTGAAAGATTGGTAGTTTTCAGAAAATCATTTTTCGTATATACTGATATCGGAAAGTATTGTAGAAAACAGAATGGAGAAAGCTTATGGCCAGAATGTCGCCAGAGGAAAAGTACATGAGGGATGCCATCCGGCAGGCAAAGAAAGCATCTGCCCTGGGGGAAGTCCCCATTGGGTGTGTGATTGAGTACCAGGGGAAAATCATCGGGAGAGGTTATAATCGCCGGATGACAGATAAAACCGTGCTGGCGCATGCAGAGATTCTTGCAATCCGGAAAGCCTGCAGGGCCATGGGGGACTGGCGGCTGGAGGGATGCACCATGTATGTGACTTTGGAACCCTGTCCGATGTGTGCAGGGGCGATTGTCCAGGCTAGGATTCCGACGGTGGTAATCGGCTGTATGAATGCGAAGGCCGGCTGTGCCGGGTCGGTGCTGGATCTGATGCATGAGGAAGGATTTAACCATCAGGTGGAGACCCGGATCGGGGTGCTGCAGGAGGAGTGTTCCCATATGCTGTCCGACTTTTTCAGGGAACTGCGTGCGAAAAAAGCAAAAAAGAAATTATCGGAGATTACGTCAGGACCAGATACAGCCGCCGGACCATCAGAGCCAGGGCGATCGTGAAGAAAATTTCCAGAGCGCTGCTGATAATACCGGCAAGAAGAAACAGGACAAGTGAGAAGGACAGGATACCGGCCAGGCCGATCAGGTAAAGCCGGTATTTTTCGTGGTCATTTTGATACAATACCCAGACAATCCTTCCCAGACAAAAAAACAGGCAGACGGCGGACAGAAAAGCAAACGCAATATGCAGACGTGACTTCAGGGGAAGGCGTTCCGGCAGATACGGGGTGGTAACAGCGCAGGTCAGCAATATCAAGGCCAGAGGAATCAGCCAGGTAAATCCGGGCATAACCGGCATATGGGCGACAATCAGGCGCAGGGAACAGAAAAAGTAGATGCCCACAATCAGTCCCCATAGCACAAATTCTTCCTCCCGGCCAATCCTGCTCCCGATTACGGAAAAATTGGTAGTCAGCCAGTTGCTGTCCTGTACAAATAAAATCGTATATGCCGGAATCAGAATATAAGCAGTAAACCATAGAAACATGATTGTCCTCCTGATTTGTATGATACAAAATGACTGTTTTTGCCGTCAAAAATATCTGTATGGAGAAAGGTTTTTCGGCTATAGTTATATAGACTGGCAGCATGGGAGAGAATGCTGATGCAGAGGAAAAATCCAAGGGGGATATTTTTATTATGTCACAGAAAACAAAACGTATACTTATGGCGTTTATTGGCGTAATTGTCACGGGTTTTTGTGTGGGAACATTTCAGAAGGCAAGCCTTGGCACAGATCCGTTCACCTGTTTTGTGACCGGAATCGGCAATATATTCGGCTCGTCTTACAGCACTTTTTATGTGATTATTATGGCGACGCTTTTGATGGGGGTGTTTCTGGCCGATAAACATTATATCGGATTAGCAACGCTGATCAATCTGTTCTGCACTGGGATATCGGCGGACGTTATGAGAGGCCTTTGGGACATGCTGATTCCGGAACCCGGTATGGGGGTGCGGGTAGCGCTGGTGTTTTTGGGCGTTTTGGGAAGCTGCTTTTCGGCGTCCTTGTATTTCACGGCGGATCTGGGAGTGTCCGGCTATGATGCGGTATCTTTGATTATAGCCAACAAGTACAAGCTGATCGCCTTCAGGGTTTGCCGTGTGCTCAGTGATTTGGTCTGTGTGACGGTTGGGATTGTGTTTCATGCGAATGTCGGCGCGGGAACGGTCATCACGGCGTTGTTTATGGGGCCGGTGATTCAATGGTTTAATACTCATGTGTCAGAACCTCTTTTATATGGAAGTGAGAAACCACGCGCTTGACAAAACCAGGTTCCTGGGGTATACTAAATTCGCGTTTCCGGTTACTGTTTCCATAGTGGCCGATTGGAAAATGCAGCGCAGAATATGTCATAAAGTTTCCGTGCAGCCGGGGAGATAGCGGTGCCCTGTACCTGCAATCCGCTCCAGCAGG
>CAMSTY010000059.1 GCA_947063875.1 uncultured bacterium | reverse complement strand
CTGTTCCTCTGCATTGTCTGGGATGTCCATATCCCTATATTGCGGCATTTCTGACAATAATTCTTTAATCAGATATAATCTTTTTTCGCTATGTGTCATGGCTCAATCCTCCTTTATTCCCGAAGCCTTTCTAAATGCTTCTGCTAATAATATGTAATTCTCTCTGGTCGGTATCCAAGTTCCTTGTTCCCAAGCCGAGAGGGTAGAACGATTGATACCAGAAAATGCAGCAAATTCAACCTGTGTCATATGTAGTTCTGTCCGTACCTCTTTCAGCTTCTGATGATATGGATAATCAATAAATTTGTTAAAGTCATCGAAAAGTAATTCTTTTTTAATCTGAAGCACCTCGGCTATCTTGATTGCGTTGTTATAATCAAATGGGGATTTTAGATTTTCATAATTTACAATCGTTGCGTGGTTGACGCCTATCAGAGCGGCAAGCTCTTTTCCTAACAGCCCTCTGAAATTTCGATAGTATCTCAACTGTTCATGTGGCGGGGCAGAACGCTCAACAAAACTCCACCTATACCGTAAGTGCATCAACCATGTGCCATTCTTGACTGCATACAACTCTGTGTGATTGAGAATGGTATCGCATTGTCAATGCACCCATGACAGGGACAGAAGCAGCCGAGAAGCTGTGAGTTTGCGGCATTGACGATGGCGCCGCACCGAAGCGTTGTAATATCCCCCTGCCAAAGATAGAGATTATCCCTTTCAGGCGACAGATCTTCCAGCAGCGTTATCCCCTTACGGGCGGTTTCCTCCTGCAAATACTCATCCTGTACTTGCAGAAATTCCTCTGATACAGGCTCCGGCATACGGATATTAAAAAGCGAACGCAGGAGCCTTTTCTGCTCATCGGCGTTCGCCGGAATCTGCATATCCGCATATTTCGGCCGCTCCCTGAGCAATGCTTTGATTAAGAAAATTCTTCTTTCTGTTTGATTCATTTGCCGCCTCGTTTCTGAACTGCATGAACAGGGCAGTTTTCATAACAGTTTCCGCAGTGCAGGCAATGTTCCTGCCGGATAACATATGGGCTTCCCTGCATAATACACTGCTGCGGACAGCCATGCTGACATTTTCCGCACCCAATACAGTTATCGGCTATAACATATCCTTTTTCGGAAAGCGTTCCCGCTCCAAGCGTATAGCTTTCCCGGAAAATAGGCTTCACGCCAAGATTGAAATATTCTATCTCTGCGTTCTTTATCTCGAAAACAATCCCGATTTTCCTGGTATCACCCGGATAAACATTGGAGAGATAGGGCTGCTCCGAAAAAATCGTGTTGATTTTATCTTCCTGCTCCGATTCGTGGACAGGCTGCGCCTTTGCGGACAGCCGAATCATTTCTTTGAAACGGGTATAGGCGAGTATCTGCACCTTTCCGTTTTCAAGAAGCTCTTTGCAAAAGTTTTTTCCTCTTGCCGTAAAGAAATAAAAGCTGTCGCTGTCATAGTGAATTGCGCTGATACAGCGGATTTGCGGATTACCCTCGCTGTCGACAGTTGCAAAGGACAAAACACCGACAAGTTTCAATTTTTCCATACAAGTTTTTGCATCCATATACACCATCCTTCCTATTACTCACGAGCGATAAAGTTTGCCAGATGCTTCATGATAACGACTGGCTGTGCCTTTACCGCAACAGACGACCATCTGCCTCTGCTTGCCGTCAAAGGGTAACAACAATTTTTCCGTTTACGCTTCCGCTGTCAAGAGCCATACAGGCGTCCTTAACCTGTTCAAACGCAAAGCTTGCTCCGACGGCGGGCTTTAAGCTATGCTTATCTAAAAATTCAAAAATATCCCGCATTGTTTTTTCGGTCGGATAGTTGGAAAAAAATCCGGTGAGATATACCCCATTCGGAATATCCTTAATAGGATCAAAGCCGTTCAGCGTGTACACGCCGCCTAAAATACCCGTATTGCAGACGATTCCGCCCTTTTCTACACAACAAAGCGTATCAGGCAGGGTTTTGGGGCCGACCAGCTCCAACGCTTTTGTTACGCCGTTCAGTGTATCAGACAGCCTTCCCGTATCAAGAACTGCGTTATCGGCCTGCGTAAGCAAAGGCAGCTTGCTTTCCTTATGCGTCGTTGCAACAACAGTACAGCCAATCGCTTTTGCTATCTGAATTGCTGCGCAGCCTAACGCACAGGTAGCGCCACGGATCAGTAATGTATCGCCTGGTTTCAGGCAAAGACATTCAAAAAGCGAACCCCATGCTGTAAAATAGGTTTCGGGGATTGCCGCCATATCCGTCCACGAAAGCGCGGATTCCACAGCAAATACATGGTGAATCGGTAAAAGTGCGTACTCTGCATAGCTTCCGTGAAAGCTGCGTCCCATACCGCCCATAAGAGCGACAACCTTTTGTCCTGCTGTAAAATTGCTGTCTGAGGGATCGGCGATTTCTCCAACGCATTCAATGCCTGGGATGATCGGTTTTCTGATATAGCCGGCCCGGATTTCATTTAACCGCAAAATCTGCTCGGAGTGATTCATTCCAAATGCTTTTATTCTTACAAGTACCCAGCCGGGCTTTACTTCAGGAATCGGAATCTGGCAAAGTTCAACATTTTCGGCTTCTGTCGGCCTGTCAAGCAAAACCGCTTTCATTGTCTTATTCATAGGGTATCCTCACTTTCTGAACAAATCGCTGTTCTCATCTGCCCAGCACTGCGGATCGGCGGCGTAAAAATCTCCGTTTGTTCCTTTTGCGACTGCGGGACAGCCCCGGCAAAATGCAAGCAGCTTACATTTTGCGCATTTGCTGAATTTCGTGTATTCCCGGTAACACTCCATTTTTGTTACCCATATATCGGCAAGACGGTCGGTAAAGACATTGCCTACACGGCTGTCCGCTACCCGGCGGCAGGCGTAGACCTCACCTGCGGGAAGGATGGTGATATGGCAGTTCCCGCAGTTGCAGCCGCCGTATATCATGCCGTCCTCTGCGTTTTCGGGGATCTTGAACGTTCCCGTTTCATATCCATACAGCGTCCAGAGGTGATCCTTTTTATTGAAATAGGTGTTACAACCCTCCGCTTCATATTCTTTGAATTTCTTATCACATATCGCAAGCAGGTCACGATATTCCTGCGGCGTCATACTCGCATCAAGATCGCCGCCGCTGGGCACATAACGGGAAAAAGCAAATACATTCACGCCTGCTTTCACAACTGCGTCGATAATACCGGGGATTTCCATGCGGTTTGTTTTGGAAACTGTCGTCATCGAGACGCTGCGGATCCCGGCACGGTTAATACAGCCAATCTTTTCAAGCGTGCAGTCGTAAGAGCCAGGTTTCCGGAACCAGTCGTGTGTCTCACGCAGACCGTCGATTGACAGCTGATACTTCTCACAGCCGTACCATTTCAGTTTACGGCAGACCTGATCGTTTAAGTAAAATGGGTTTCCGAGAATGGTAAAAGGTACGCTGTGTTCGTGAAGCAGTTCCAGAAGCCTCCAAAAATCAGGGTGCAGGATCGGATCGCCGCCAGTAATATAGAAATAAGGCAGACGGTCATATACCTCGCAAAAGTCAAGACAATTATAAAAAGTGTCCTGCATTTGCCGCCAATCCATAGAATCTATCTTTTTACAGGTATCTCCTGAAAAAATGTAACAGTGCCTGCAACGCTGGTCACATTCATCTGTAATGTGCCACTGAAAAGAAAAATATTGCTTCATCTTGTATACCTCGCTTCGTCTTATTTATATAAATTCGGTTTAGACGAGAAAATCGTCTCCGAGTAAGTTTCATATGTTCCCGGCAGGTTTTCCCGCCGGGAACAGCTTTGGGATAGACAATGAAACCATTATTTGTCGCCGGCGCCGCAAGCAGAACCGCAGGCTGCAGGTGCTTCAGCAGGCTTGTCGCCAGCGCCACAGGCAGAACCGCAGGCTGCAGGTGCTTCAGCAGGCTTATCACCAGCGCCACAGGCAGAACCGCAGGCTGCAGGCTGTCTATGCTCCGCTTCGGTCCGCGCAGATCCAAGGTCCACCGGACCTTGTGCGCCCTCCGGCTTGCCGCCAGAACCACAAGCAGAACCGCACGCAGATGCAGGCGCAGCCTCCATTTTCTTGTTCCATCCAAACAGATTAGAAAGTGCCATTGTTTTGACCTCCATATAAGTATTCAGTGGGTTTCCTGCCCTCTGTATCTATCATTTTACTGATTTTTTTACGGTCCACAAGTAAGCACCTTTTTATAACCCAGTCACCTTTTTGTTACCTTTGCGTAGTTACAGGGCTTCTGGGGCATAAATTTTGTAAAATTTTTGTGACACGTACAAAACCTATGGATAAACAGAGAATGCTGCAGTATAATAAGAGTGTAACATTCAAATATGATGTAATATATTTTGAGGAGGTTTTCTATATGCTGACGAAAGACGAAATGCCAGCTTGCCCGGTCGCAACAACCGTACGAATGATTGGAAGCAAATGGAAATTGCTTATTATGCGTAATCTCCTTGCCCGTCCGTGGAGATTTAATGAGCTGAAAAGGGACTTGGAAGGTATCAGTCAAAAAGTATTGACAGACAGCCTTCGCTCTATGGAAGATGACGGTATCATCACTCGTACTGTATATCCCGAAGTACCCCCGCGGGTAGAATATGCCTTAAGTGAACTCGGAGAATCCATGCGTCCTATCATGAATTCCATGGAAGCGTGGGGCATATCTTACAAAGAAAGAATAGCAAATACATAAGCGCAGCACTTACAAGACTTTTATTCTGCTTTTTCTCTTTGTATCAATTAAGCGATTTTCATTTCAGCGAACACTTCATAAAGCTCCCAATCGGGCAGGGAGCTAATCCTTTTTTTGAACGCTGTCGTCATGCAGCGATGATATGTGAAGATAATAAGCTTGTTGGGTTGGTTCTTTTTGGGCAGCTGCTAAAAATCACAAAAGAAAAGCACCTCCGAAGAGATGCCTTCCCATACAGAATCAATCCACAAAAAACTGGAATCTGTACCCGTCTGTTATTGTGTTCCTGTCAACTTCTGCACAGCCTCTTCCTTCGTTGACACAAAGAAAAAGTCCTTTCCATGGTTCGACTCATAAATAAAATCTTTCAGCGGCTTACTGGTATAATGCGAATAATCTCCGTAGACAGCCACCTTCACTTGATAATTCATAAACTTCTGGAGGATCTCACCCGCCATACCTGTACTAAGGATGAAAAAATCCCCGCATATCACATCTTTATCCATGACGATCCGCTCTGCGCCCGTCTCATACTTCACAGTCATCGCCAGGTCCAGAGCCGACTGCGTATCAACAATTACCACCTCGTCACCGGAAACGACTGCAATATCAATCCCGTTATTCTTCAAATGCTCAATATTCATATTGTCCTCCTAACTCAAACCTGCAGTACAAATCCCAGTTAAAGATAGATTCTACAGGACAACACATAAATTGTCAAGCGCTGTTTTCACGGCTCGTCCCGCACAGCCTGACACCGCAGACCATCATTAAACATCCATGAATTCCATTTCTTTGTGAATCATTATTATGCAATCGTTCTGCTTTTCTGCCCCCGGTAAATCCCAAAAACAGCTGCAGCGGCAATGGCAGCTAAAACGAGGACCGCCATAACCGAATAGCTGACATTCATGCCAAATACATGGAAAACCTTATAGCCGCCGAATACCTCTTTTGCCAAAGTGACATTTGCCAGGCCGAAATCCACAAGTACCCCAAGCCTCTCCGTAACGGTATCGCCCATTGCCGCCAGTCCTACGTTCACAAACAGAACCGCCAGACTTACACCAACCGTACCCATCTGGCTTTTCATACGGGAGGAAATAAAGCAGATAATCAGGCTATAAACCACACCGGTAAAAATAAGCCACACCGCTCCCACAGCGGCAAGCTGCCAGACTTTCCATCGGAACGGGGACCTGGCATAGGTGGGAATGGACTGGATGGCAGCGTCCCAGCCTTGAAAACTCCCATGGGGCAGAAAACCAAACATAAAAGTAGCGGCCAGATACAGTACGACCACAACAATAGAGGTGACAAGTACGCTCAGTAATTTTGCTGTGACGATCTTCCCCCTGCCGTTTGGGGAACTTAAAATCAGGCTGTCCATACCGCTGGAGCGTTCCACAGCAAAAACCGGAGCAATGACAAAGGCCAGCGGCACAAACAGCAGGAACTGCATCATATGCTCTCCCCAGTTGCCACACAAGTTCTCCCATAGCAAGGTGTTGGCAAACTGTGGCTCACCCAGTTCTTCCAGCCTTTGAAGGGAGGCGGACAGTTCCCGGCAGGCAGCGGTATCCTGCTCCCCCTGGCTTTCCAGCTTTGCAAGCTTCGCTTGCAGAAGGGCAATCCCATAAGGTTCCTCTGCACTCTCCGGCGGAGTTCCGTTCCAATACTCCTCCACCCGTTCCGCATAGGCGTGGTAGTTCACTGCCAGAATAATCTCCGGCTGATCTTTGACGCTTCGGGCAATCATCCTTGCATCCGTGCCGTACCGGGCGCTGATTTCCTGATAGATTTTTTCTGCTTGTGCAGCCCTTTCGCTGTCAAATGGTCCCTCCCAGGCAGCGGCTGATTCCTCATAAGCGCGATAGCTGTCATTGCCGCCAATCAAGAACATGGTGGAGGTCAGTCCGACCACACTGTAAAGGGCAAGCAGGCACAGCAGCAAGAACAAGTTTTTTTGCCAAGCAATAATTTTCGCAGTTCAAATCGAAATAATGACATCACATCACCTCCCGGTCTTTTCAGGCAAATAGTGAAAGAGATACAGATAAGCGTCCTCCAGCGTTGGTATAGCCTGCACCGCATCATTGGCAGGCTTTGCTTCCTCAATGACGCGGACTTCCATACGGTCATCTTTCGCCCTGACATTGCTGATAACAGCCTTGTTTTGATAGTCCACAAGCTGCTCGGCGGACATCTTGGCAAGCCAGACCCGCCCCTCCATCATATGGATATATTCTCCGCCCGTATGGATGTGCTGGATGGCGCCATACTCCATCATCATGATGTGTGCGGCAATCTGCTCCACATCAGATACAATATGGGTGGAAAGCAGCACCAGGCGGTCCTTTGCATAGGCGGAAATAATATTACGGAACTTTATTCGCTCATAAGGGTCAAGTCCGGAGGTGGGTTCATCCAGGATCAAAATCTCCGGGTCATTCAGAAGCGCCTGGGCAATGCCCAGCCTGCGCTGCATCCCGCCGGAATAGGCGGTACATTTCCGGTTCAGATCGTCCCACAAACCCACACTGTACGCCAATTCCTCAATCCGCTTTTTTGCGCATGCTTTCTCCATCCCTTTCAGCGCCGCCGAGTATTCCAGGTAATCTCTGCCGGTAAAGTCACTGTAAAAGCTGACGTCCTGGGGCAGATAGCCTATTTTCGCCCGGTATTCATCACCCACAGCATGAATGTCCTTTCCGTCATACAAGACACTCCCTTTTGTGGGGCGCAGCACATCAGCCAGTATCCGGATCATGGTGGTCTTTCCTGCTCCGTTGGGTCCAAGAAGTCCGTAGACTCCTGTCCCCATGGTGAGTGAAATCCCCTTTAGAACCTTTTTGCCCTTGTAATTTTTTGTGACATTTTCAAGATGCAATTCCATAAGCTATCCCCTCGCCGGAGCGCCGCCGCCCCGCATTCCTGCGGCAACCTTGATGGTGGAGAAGTCCGCCCGGTTAAATTTGCGGACACACAGCGCAAAGAAAAAGGTGCCAATCAAAATGGTAATTGCCAGTCCCATCAGCGGTGTGATGACAAATCCGCCAATAGAGAACGCCATGCCCTGTTCTACCAGTTCCTCCGCAGTCAGTGTGTGCGCACCCAGAGCGATGTACCGGAAGATAGAAGTCGTATAAGTCAGCGGATTCAGGTAGACGATGGGCAGGAGGAAACCGGGTATCATGGTGGTGGGTATATACGCACCGGAAACAAAGGTCAGAGGCATCATGATCATGGAGCTGATGGTCTGAAAGGCAGGGGAGTTGCGGGAAACCGTAGCCAAAAACAGGCCGATGGCGGAAAATGCCATAGCGGAAACCAGCATGACCGCAGCCAGAAGCAGAATTTGCAAAACATTCACCCTCAGTCCTAGAACGATACCGCAGATCATGGTAACGATACCCTGAAGCGTGGCGATAACCGCCCCCGACAAAATATGCCCCATGGAAATCTGCGTCCGCGCAATAGGCGCGACCAGAACCTCTTTCATATATCCGCTGGAAATGTCAGACAGGATATCAGAGGAATTGTTGACGCTGACCTGGAACACGCTCATGATGATCACACCGGAAATCAGGTAATTCATGGGCGTATCCAGATTGCCCATGGAGGATTTCATCAGGAATGAGAACATCACCAGCATGAACATGGACATAAAGAGGGCGCCCAATACCCGTCCCTTACTCCTTACATAATTCAGTAAATTTCTTTGTACAATAGCTGTAATTGGGTTCATGATTCTCGAATCTCCTTTCCTGTAATCGCCAGGAACACTTCGTTCAGTGTCCCATTTTTTACTTCAAAGTCTGTGATTGCATCCTTGTGTGCCGATAAAATTTCCAATGCAGCAGGCGCTTTCTTTGTATGGAAAACCAGCTTGTTCCCATCTTTCTGGCAGGAAACCCCCCGTTCCTGCAATGCGGCCATGAGCGGCTCGGTATGTGTGCAGACAACGTCTACCTCTGTGCCGGTATATTGGTGTTTTAAGTTCTCCGGCGTATCGTGGGCGACGATCTTTCCATGGTCCATAATGACGATTTTTGAACAGACCTCCGCCTCATCCATATAGTGGGTGGTAAGAAAGATCGTCATATTTTTCTGCTTTTGAAGCCGCTGGATATATTCCCACACATTAGCTCTGGTCTGTGGGTCCAGACCAGTGGTAGGTTCGTCCAGAAACAAAACTTTTGGGTCATGTACCAGCCCTCTGGCAATCTCAGCACGCCGTTTCATACCGCCGGACAGACTGCCTACCGCCGCACGCCTCCATTCTGTAAGTTCCACCAGCTCAAGGGCAAAGCTGATACGATCCCGCACCTCATTCTTAGGCACTTTGTAGAAGCTGCAATGGTATTTTAAGTTTTCTTCTACTGTCATTTGGGCGTCGAGAGTAGAATCCTGAAAGACGATCCCAATGTCTTTGCGCACCAGACTTCGTTCCCTGCAGACATCATGACCGTTGATCATCAGGCTGCCCTCTGTTTTGTCAAGGATGGTACACAGGGTATTTATAGTCGTGCTTTTACCCGCACCATTGGGTCCGAGGAAGGCAAAAATACTGCCCTCGTCTACGGTAAAAGAAATGTCGTCCACCGCTGTAAAATCCCCGTATTTTTTAGAGAAATGTTCCACTTGTATGATTTTGTTCATGTTGTTACCTCCTAAAAATAATTAAGTCCTATGCGGGTAATCCGCATAGGACTTATCTCTATAGCAATCTATAGTGCCTCAGCTATTCTATTGTTCCATCCTGCATTTTTAGAATATCATCACCTCCAAATATCGCCCAGTTCAATCAGCCTGGCCTGGATACGGACATAGGCTTTTGCATCCTCTTCCCCCAAAGCCTCCAGCATCTTTGCCACCGAACGAATCATTCCGATCCGGCGCTCTTTGGTCAAAGCTATGCCTTTTTCCGTCAGGCAGACAATGACCTGCCGGCTGTCTGACGGGTCGGGGGTCCGTGTAATCATGTTCTGTCCCTCTAAAGATTTCAGCATGGCCGCGACCCTCGCTGTGGTCAGCATAAGCGCCCTGCTCATATCTTTGGGGTATGCCCGGTTTCCATTGGCCGCCAGATAATTTAACGCTAAAACCTCGCCCCTTGCTATATGGGACATGGTCCGCTCCATCTTGATGTGCGGCGCGGAGGCACGCATATCAATGAGTTGTATCGCCAATTCAGTGTAGTCCATGAGATGTTCTTTCCTTTCTGAATTACTAACTCTATTAGTAATATTAGCACAGACTCTTACTGCTGTCAATGGGTAAGCGAACATTTCATCAAGAAAAATCCAGCCTGGCTGTGGTTGCTCTTGCTTCCGGCGCTTTCCCGCAGTAAAGACTCTGCTCCTGCCCTATTCCCGTTCCCTGACCGTCACCAGGACTCTGTCCCCCGGCTGCTTCCCGATCCGGGAACGGATATCCTTACGCACGCCGATTATATAACACACACTCCCGTCAGCGTTCTTTACCCCCATATTCACAACACTGCCGTCATAGGGCTCCCCGTCAAACGTGGCGTGTACCTTTACCCTTCCCCGCCCGAACTCTTTCCTGATGTCATAGGGAAAAATGACATAAGCGCCTCCTGTCTCCCCTGCTTCATAGAGCAGGGACTCATACTCATACACTCTGCTGTTCAATACCTGCACCTCTTCCCTTGCTTTTTTACCAATCCATTCCCGCTCTCCTGATTCCCGTTTATGCCCGTCCAGAATACAAATACCCCTCCGGCGATCGTATTGCACCTGGCAGTTTCTATCCCTTATTCTTCCAGTTTCCTGAAAAATCCCGCGGCAAGCAGCCCGGTCACACATACCACAATCCCCGAAGGAATCAGTACAAGATACACCGTCCCCTGGAACCTGTCAAACAAAAATCCATATGCCATCTGTCCAAGCGGCTGGGCGCACAACGTAAGGGCGGATGTATAAGCCATAATCTTCCCAAGCAGCTCACCCGGTGTATTCTGCTGAATCATGGATACCGCAAAAATAGAAAAAATGCTGATTGCAGCCTGCATACCGCAGAAAGCAGCAACAACCACGGCATATCTGATCACTACGCCGGAAGGAAACAGAAATACCACTCCTGCCGGAATGATACAGACACCGATTGCCGCAAGCACATATGCTAATCTGCCGGATCTTAACTTCCCGGTAAGGAACCCCGCGACGATACTTCCCAGGATCGTGGCAACCGCCAGCGCGCTCTCCGCCCCGCCCTGTCAGCCAGGATTCCTCCAACGGGGGACAACAGGATCGTCGGAATCGTCGCTATAGATAAAATACCTGCAAACACAGCCGCCGAACCTGTCACCTCCAGCACATACATGGACAGCGCCAGACGCAGAATATAATTACCAAACAAAGAACTTGCCTGCCCCAGTACAAGGAGCGTAAAATTTCTCGTAAACAGTTTCTGCCCCAACCGCTACTCCTTCCTTTCTTCCCTGCAGCCTTCCAGTATCTTCTCTGCCCGCCCAATCATCTCATCCTCTATGACCGGAAGCCCCATTGCCGAAAGAACCTCCGCAACAAACCTGCACTTATGCCGGATTTCTTCCGCATCCGCCGGAAACACGGACGGCAGAAGCCAGAAATTGACAAGGGGCAGCAGTTCGGAAAGCTCCTTTGCATATTCCGTCCGGATCGAACCGTCACGCCTGCCTTCCTCAATCAGCTCCCGCCATAAAGGCGTCAGCACCCGACGGTTCGCCTCCACCGCAGCCGTCAGAATGCGTGGGTCTTTCAGGATGGGAATGGCCTGCGTACTTATCTCTTCCCGTTCTCTATCGGCCCTGTCAAAGGCAAGCACTTCCCGGATCTTCTGCAGCCCGTTCAGATCCAAACGCCCCCGGACCGCCTCAAAAGGATTATTCTCCAAAAACATCCGATCCCCCAAAGCGTGCATGACCTCTTCCTTGCTCTGAAAAAACCGGTAAAACATCCCCTTTGCGCCGCCTGCCAGCTCCATAATATCCGTAATGGCAGTTTCCTCGTAACCTTTCGATAAAAACAACTTCTTTGCCGCATCCAGGATCTCCTTCTTCCACTGTTCCGGCTGTTTTTTCACTGGCCTTGCCATTTTTCTTTCGTCCTCTTTAATAGTTATTGACTTCAAGTCATTAACTATTATACATAGAATTGGACGCCATGTCAATCACTATCTCAAACGCACTCTTGTCATTACATTTCAAAACAAGACAAAATAATTCAAAATATTTCATTTTATGCTCATTTCCAATTGACTTTCCTATATTTTCCTGCTATGATATGTCTATCAAATTCTCTGAAATTCAGGAGGTTTCTATATGTGGACAGATGAAATGTTTCATGTCAAAAAACCAGTCATCGCTCTCCTTCACCTAAGGGCCCTGCCGGGCGACCCGGATTTCTGCGGCGATATGGAAGCGGTCATCACGCAGGCCAGGTACGACCTGGAAGCTCTGCAGGACGGCGGCGTGGACGGTATTCTGATCGCCAACGAGATGAGCATGCCGTACCAGCCGAAAGCGGAATACGTGACGGTAGCCGACGTCGCATACATCGTAGGCCGCCTGAGAAAAGACATCCGCGTACCCTACGGCGTCAACCTCGTATACAATCCTCTGGCCTCCTTAGAACTGGCCGCCGCCACCGGCGCCAGCTTTATCCGCAGTGCGTTTACCGGCGCCTATCTGGGTGAAAACGGAATCATCAATACCGATATCGGAACCACGATCCGGCGCAAAAAATCCCTGGGGCTTGACCACTTAAGACTTCTATATAAGGTAAATCCGGAATCCGAAGTATATCTGGCCCCCAGGGACTTGAAAACGATCGTAAAATCTATTGTCTTTAACTGTGCGCCAGACGGCCTCTGCGTATCCGGCAGTTCCGCCGGTTCCGAGACCAACACCGACGTCATCGCCGAGGTAAAATCGGCGGCCGGCGATATCCCCGTCTTCTGCAACACGGGCTTCAACGCCTCCACCGCCAGGGAGAAATTCGCCGTGGCAGACGCCGCCTGTGTTGGGACCGCCTTCAAAAAGGACGGGGAATTCCGCAACAACGTTGATCTGAAGAACGTAATCGAGATCATGGATCTTGTAAAAGACATCCGGGCCGGCTTATCCTAAAGCATCCCGGAAGTTCAACCGGAGGAAATTATGGCACGCTATTACATGGGTATTGACACGGGGACCTTTGAGACCAAAGGCGTCCTGGTAAATGAAGCATTTGAAGTGATCGCGGAAGCGGACGTCAAGCACGGGATGGAGAATCCCAGACCAAACTTTTTTGAGCATGACGCAGAAGCCGTCTGGTGGGCCGACTTCTGCCGGGTCTCCCGTCTCCTTCTGGAAGAATCGGGCGTCGACCCGGGCGAAATCGCCGGAATCGGCAGCGACGTCTTAGGCTGCGACTGTCTGCCGGTAGACGAGGCATGCCGTCCTTTACGCAAAGCGATCCTCTACGGCATCGACGCCAGAGCTTCGGAGGAGATTGCATTTTTAAACGAACATTACGGCGAGAAACGGGTGAAGGAACTGTTCGGGCATCCCTTATGTTCCGACGATATCGCGCCCAAGATCCTCTGGATCAAAAATCATGAGCCGGACGTTTACAAAAAGACTTTTAAATTCCTGACCGGTTCCTCCTATCTTACCGCCAAATTAACCGGCCGTTACGTGATCGATCAGTTTCTGGCCAGGTCCTCCTTCCGCCCGCTGTACGACGAAGAAGAATGCTCCCTCTTCTGCCGTCCGGACCAGATGGCCGAGAAAGCCTATATTCATGATGTTGTCGGGAGCGTTACCGAAAAGGCCGCCGAAGAAACCGGATTAAAGGCCGGCACACCCGTGATCTGCGGCTCCGGAGACAGTACCACCGAAGCCATCAGTGCGGGGATCACCGAACCTGGCAGGCTGATGTTTCAGTTCGGTTCCTCCCTATTCTTCTATTACTGCGCCGACCGCCTGGTCTACGATCATCGGATCTACGGGAATAATTTCACGGTTCCCGGCGCCTTTTCGGTCTCCGGCGGAACCAACACCGCCGGCACGCTGACACGCTGGATGCGGGATACCTTTTATTATGACTTTCTGGAAAAACAAAAAACCGACGGCTCCGAGCCTTATCAGGAAATGATGAAGGACATCGCCGATATCCCGGCCGGCTCCGGCGGCGTTATGGTACTTCCCTTTTTTGCCGGCGAGCGCTGCCCGATCAACGACCCGGCCGCCCGGGGCATGATCTTTGGGCTCACGCTGAACCACACGAGAAGCCATATCTATCACGCGGCCTTAGAAGGCATCGGCTTCTCGATCGCCTCCAACATCCGGGTCATGGAAGAACTCGGCCTCCCGGTAACGGACGTAACCGCCGTAGGAGGCGGCACCAAAAACCCGGTCTGGATGCAGATCGTCGCCGACATCTTAGGAAAGCCGGTCTCCGTTCCCAGGGTCAGCATCGGAGCCAGCTACGGAGGCGCGCTTCTGGCCGCTCTCGGCACCGGGGCTTTAAAGGATTTCTCCGAATTAAGCGCCGTCATCCGGCCCGGCCGGGTATTCAACCCGAACGACGGAAATCACGCGGTCTATCAGAAGCTTTTGAAGATCTACGACGGCCTGTATGAGAGTACCAAAGCCTATATGCAGAACCTTACTTGAAATTCTCATAAGTTTTCAAATACTTCTATGAAAGCTTACTTGAATGATTCAGACCTCAAATATCTTCCATTTTCAATCAAGGAGGGACTTATTATGTTGCAGGCAGAACGGCTGCAGATGATTCGCGAACTAGCAGAAAAAGAAGAGATCCTATCCTGGGAGCAGCTGATTCAGACATTGGGAGTCTCCAAGGCAACCGTACGGCGCGACGTCGATCGTCTGGCGGCGGAAGGCTGCATTGAAAAGACCCGGGGAGGCATCCTGTCTTTGCAGGCGGACGCCACGGAACCTTCGGTTCAACTCAGAAACGTTCAGAATATGTCGGAAAAAAGACGGATTGCGCAGGCGGCTCTGGCTTACATTCAACCGAACGACTTTGTCTTCTTCGATTCCGGTTCCACCGTAAAAGAAGTGGCAGCCCTGCTGCCCTCCTCTTTACGGTTCAGCGCCATGACCTACGATCTGATGATCGCAATCGAACTCGCCCAAAAACCGTTCGTTGACGTTTTCATTGCAGGAGGAATCCTGCGCAAACATTTCGAGACCGCCCACGGTTATATGACCGAACGGGATCTATTGGAATTTCACGCCCGGACCACGTTTATGGGCGCGGATTCCGTGCGGTCGGGCGGGGCGGTCTACGGCTATAATATGAACGATGTCCGCCCGAAACAGGTCATGCTGGAAAATTCCAACCAGACGATTCTGCTCTGCGACCACACCAAATTTGAAAAAACGGCCTACGTCCACATCTGTGAATTAAAAGACATCGACCGGATCATCACCGGCACGGAGGCCGAGGAAACTATTGCCAATATGTTCCCTGAACTCGGGATCCCCGTTGATTTCGTGTAATACGCCTTCCTGACGACAGAACCGTTTTCCTGGCGCTTCCCTGGCGTATTCGCCGGTCAGATTGAAATTGTGCCGCATGGGTCCCCGGCCCTTTCCAAGGTCCAGCATGGCTCCAAGCGCACCGGAGAGGTACTCTTTCGACCGCCGGACAGATGTGGGCAAATCAAAGCCCTTGGCGAGATTGGCCGCAATGGCGCTGGAAAGCGTACAGCCGGTTCCGTGTGTGTTGGGATTGTCAATGTGGGTTCCGCAGAACCATGTCCCCGCGCCGTCTGCATAGAGATAGTCATTGGCGTCATTGACGTTGTGCCCGCCCTTTACCAGAACCGCGCATCCATAACCGTCGCCAATCCGTCTGGCCGCAGCTTCAATATCCTCCCGGGTTTGGATGGTCATGCCGGCAAGAATCTCTGCCTCCGGGATATTCGGCGTGGCCACTGCCGCCAGCGGAAGCAGGCAGGTTTTCAGTGTATCCACCGCCTCCTCAGAAATCAGCCGGTCGCCGCTGGTAGCCACCATCACCGGATCCACCACGACATTCTCCGCCTGATAGAAACGCAGCCGCTCTGCAATCTTCTCGATCAGGCCACAGGACGCCGCCATGCCGATCTTCACTGCATCGGGCGGAATATCCTCAAAAACTGCGTCGATCTGCTGCCCCAGGAAATCCGGCGTCATCTCTATAATTTCTCTTACACCGGTGGTATTCTGCGCCACCAGCGCCGTGACGGCGCACATGGCGAAAACCCCGTTCATGGTCATCGTCTTCAGATCTGCCTGAATCCCGGCGCCTCCGCTGGGGTCTGTCCCGGCGATTGATAAAACGGTTCTCTGGCTTCTCACGCCCTTCACCATATCCTCTGCCAGCGCCCGAAGCTTCCGGCAGGCGCCTTCGATATCCCCCGCCGAAAAAATGGCCGATACCAGAGCCACACCGTCTGCACCGCTGCCGGACAGCCTGAGCAGATTGTCCTGATTGATGCCTCCAATAGCCACGACAGGCACATCTACCGCATCGCAGATGGCGCGTAAGGTCTCCCTTGTCATCAGATCCACATCCGTCTTTGTTCCGGTAGGGAACACCGCTCCCAGCCCCAGATAGTCCGCTCCGTCCCGGACAGCCCTGCGGGCCTCTTCCACCGTATGGACAGAGACTCCCAGAATCATGTCGTCTCCCACCCGGCGCCGGACCTCGCAGACTTCCATATCCTCCTGGCCCACATGGACGCCGTCCGCTCTGCAGGCGACGGCGATATCCACATTATCATTCACAATGAACGGTACGTCATACCGGCGGCACAGGGCGCAAAGCTCCTCTGCTTCCTTAAGAAACGCCGTCTCGTCCAGCTCCTTCTCGCGCAGCTGCACACAGGTTGCGCCGCCCTTCAGCGCCGCCTCCACCTGTTCACAGAGAGTCTGCTCCCCCGTCCAGGCACGGTCAGTGACGGCATAGAGCAGCATACGCCCCTTATCGAACTTCATATTTCGCTCCTTTCTCCAACTCTGCCGGAGTCAGTCGGTACATTGCATCTATGATATAGTTCCGGCAGGAAGCGTTGCCGTCCATTCCGGTCATACGCCCGTGGGCAATCTCTCCGCACAGGCCCATGGCGCACACGGCTGCCGCCGAAGCCTCAAGGAGCCGGTCCTGGTTGGCAGTGACAAATGCCGCCGTCAGAGCCGAGAGCTGACAGCCGGTTCCCGTAATCGAGGACATCTCCGGGCGGCCGTTGCGGATACAGAACGCCCGCTCCCCGTCCGCTACGATATCAATGGCTCCGGTTACCGCAATAACCGCCCCGGTGCGCCGGGCAAACTCTCTGGCAAAGGACGCCGCCCCCTCCAGATTGTCCTCTGTCACCCTGTCCGCCACATCGGCATCCACCCCCCTGGTGGTGCCGCTTCCCAGGGCAAGCGTCTTCATCTCCGAGATATTCCCCCGGATTACCGCAGGCTTCACTTCCTCAAGAATCTTAAGGGCCGTGTCCGTCCGCAGTGCAGAGGCTCCCGCCCCCACCGGATCCAGAACCACCGGGTGCCCCAGCTCGCCGGCACGTTTTCCTGCGGCAAGCATAGCCAAAATGGTGCGCTGGTTCAGCGTACCGATATTGATGACCAGCCCGCCGCAGATGCCGGTGATTTCCACGGCATCCTCCGGGTCATCCGCCATAATGGGCGAACCGCCGCAGGCCAGCAGCATATTGGCGCAGTCGTTGACGGTGACATAGTTGGTGATGCAATGAACCAGGGGCGACTTTCCCCGGACATTCTCAAAAATCTGTTCAAACATAGCATGACTCTCCTTTGTGTAATGAATAGATACCTGCACGGATCTGCGCATAAAAAACAGGAGACCTCTTATGCCTCCTGAAAAAAGTAACAATCTTCACGACTTCCTCCGACGGCATTATCCGCATCAGGTTCAAGGGTCGAAGGTCTACCTTCCTCTCAGCCTGTCACACAAGCTCCCCTGTTTATTTTGTTACAGGCATTATAGCATCCTGCCTGCCGCTTTGCAAGCGAAATTTCAATCAACTCTTTCTGATCTTCTTTGCATCCGCCTCTTTCAACGGATTCTTTATAACAAAGACTCCTGTCAGAAATATCATGCATACCACCCAGATAATCGGCTCTGTCAGGCATACCCAGATGTATCCGAACGCCGGAATCAGAATAAAACCTGCCGCCATTTTTCCGGCCAGTTCGAATCCGCTTGATATCACAGGCACTACTTTGCATCCCATTGCATGCAGGCTTGTCCTTAGCGCAAGCAGGATACCAAGCGCCGGATAACAGACAAAATGGATGCGGATGCTTAAGACGGCATTCTCAATCACCTCTGCGTCTTTTGTATTCGTAAGAAACCGGACGGCCAGTCCCCCAAACAGATACACAAGGATGCACGCAGACACTCCCCATAAGATCTCCATCCCAATCACCTTCCGGACAGACTTTTCAATACGCCCGTACTGCCCTGCCCCGAAATTCTGGCTCACGAAAGTCGCGGCCGCAGCAGCAATAGAAGTTAACGGCATCATCAGTATACTCATAATCTTCCGCGCCGCCGTATGGGCAACGATCAGTGTATCGCCAAGGTCGTTGACCGCCCGCTGATAGAGGACAGATCCAAGGTCCACCACACACAGCACTGCCGCCATGGATAATCCCGTTCCCAGCATTTCCCCAAGAAGCGGCGCCCCAAACCGGAAATGCTGTTTCCGGGGCAGAATATCCTTGTAATACTTTATGATATAAGCTCCTTCCAGCAGGGCGCTGACACTCTGCGCTATCACTGTCGCTGCCGCCGCCCCCTGTACGCCCCATCCAAATCCCATGATAAACAGCATGTCCATGATCAGATTCAGAAGGCTGGAAAATATCAGGAAATACAAAGGCGTCCTGCTGTTGCCCACAGCCCGGAGGATTCCGGCGCACATATTGTACAGAGTCGTGGCAAGCATCCCCGCCACGATGACAGAGAGATAGTCACAGGCCTCTTCAAATATCGTTCCGGGAACATTCACCCCCCGCATCAACGCCCTTAAAAGCACCCCTCCGGCTACGGATATCAGGACTGTAATCATGGTATTCAACGCAGCCATCGCCGCAATACTGGACTTTAAGCCCTCTTTATCCCTTGCGCCGAACTTCCGCGCCACCACTACTCCAAAACCATTGTTGAGCCCCCAGGCAAAATTAATGAACAATCCGTACAGAGAACTGGTCGCCCCGATCGCCGCGATTGCCGAATCACCAAGGT
Organism: uncultured bacterium; assembly: GCA_947063875.1. GTDB lineage: Bacteria > Bacillota > Clostridia > Lachnospirales > Lachnospiraceae > Brotaphodocola. The sequence continues at coordinate 2,034 of CAMSTY010000059.1, read as the reverse complement.
TATACCCGGCAACCATGGTATCCACGATATTGTAAATCTGCTGAAAGATATTTCCAATAAACAGCGGTATTGCAAAGATGAGGATATGCCTGACCGGGTTCCCCTGTGTCATATCCACGATACCGCCTTCTTTTCCCTCCTTGAAACGCTTCTTCCTTGTCATAGCTTCCTTCTCCTTGTTAAGATACCATAATATAATAACCGAAGAGAAAAGCAAAAGCAAGCTGCGTTTTACTGCCGGGAAATACATAAGCATATTCCCCGGCAGTCCTGCTCCTGAATTATCTGCATTTCGGATTCAAGTCGAATTCCGGATTGATCGCATAGAAATTCTTGCTGTCAAGGTGATCCTGGACGATTCTTAGGGATTCACCGAATCTCTGATAATGCACTATCTCACGTTCTCTCAGGAAACGGATCGGTTCGCTGACTTCCGGGTCTTTGACCAGGCGCAGTATGTTGTCATAGGTAGTGCGTGCCTTCTGCTCTGCTGCAATCATATAAGAACAACTTTTGATTAAAAGTTCCAGTGAATTTCAATCGGAACGTCCCTTGTTCCCGGAATACGCTTGCCGACGGATATATAATCAATCAGCGTTTCCACGATTTCACGGGTAAGGTGTTCCAAGTTGGTATATTGTTCGATCAGTTCGCGGCGGTTATCACCAGCCGCAATTTTTTCCTCGATTTCGGATAACTGCTTTTGTCCGTCTGCGATCACACGCTCCAAGCGGTCGCGGTCTGTGGTAAACTCTTTTGACATTTCCACATAATCGCTTTCAGATATTAAACCCTTGACCTTATCCATATAAAGCTCCCGAATACCTTTTGAATACTCCGCAACCTTTTTTTCATAGATTGCTATATCGGAAAGTAACCGGGCTTTTTGTCCCTGCAAGTTATTACTGAACTCAATATTTTGCTCTAACTCGTCTTTGTCAAGATACTCGGCTGCTAAACGGTTAAGCTCGTCAATTACAAGCTGCTCCAATTTGTCAACAGAGATAAAGGAACCAATACAAGCGTCTTTTGCTACATGGCGGTTTGAGCATTGCAGATAGTGTCTGCCCCGATTTTTGGAAGAACGCATGGTGTAACCGCAGTTAGCACACCGGGCTTTTCTTGCAAACAGACCGATTGTGCCAATATCAAAGGGCTTTGCCCTCTGTGAGATTAACGCCTGTACTCTATCCCATAGCTCACGGTCAATGATCGGTTCATGTGTTCCCTCGACAACGTACCATTCGCTTTTTGGACGGGGCTTGTTCTGCTTTGTTTTATAGGATACGCTACCATATTTGCCCTGTACCATATTTCCGATATAGATTTCATTGATCAGCATATCGGAGATAGCAAAGTATTTCCAAAGTGTGCTGTTTTTGGTTTTGGGCTGCTTGTAGCGTAGACCATGAAGACGCTTATATTCAGTTGGATTTGGTATGCCCCGGTCGTTGAGCATACGGGCGATTGCAGTTTTTCCGTAACCTTGTGCAAACAGGGTAAATACTTCACGGACAACGGCTGCGGCTTCTTCGTCGATGATCAAGTGTCCCTTTCGGTCGGGGTCTTTCTTGTAACCGTAAAGAGCAAACGCGCCAATGTGAAAACCATTTACCCGTCTGTTTGTTAAAACGCTGCGGATATTTTCGGACATATCCTCTAAGTACCATTCATTGACAAGCCCGTTGATTTGACGGGACTTTTTATTTCCCTTATTTGCGGTGTCTGCGTTGTCAACAATACTGATGAAGCGAATACCCCAAATAGGGAAAAGTCCATGTATGTACTTTTCCACAAGTTCCAGCTCACGGGTAAAACGTGACTGTGTTTTGCAGAGGATAATATCAAATTTGTGTTGCTCTGCGTCCTTTAGCAGACGGTTAAATTCCGGGCGGCGTCTGTCGGCTCCCGTATAGTCGTCGTCGCTGTAAATATTGTAAAGTTCCCACCCCTGTTCCATAGAGTATTGCAGCAACATTGATTTTTGATTTTGTATGCTGTTGCTGTCGTCCGTTTCAAATTGCTTGTTTCTAT
>CAMSTY010000058.1 GCA_947063875.1 uncultured bacterium | reverse complement strand
CTAGCGGTATCCAGGCTGCTATTTGGGCGGATGTAGCAGAGAGAGGCGCTACTGGAAGCTATAAAGTTGGTAATAATGATTCTAGTTCGTTTGCATTAACAGGTTCGGAGAAAAAAGATTATATCAAAGAAGATGGTACGATTGGTGATGCGTATAAAGATGATATCGCCCTTGCTGAGAGGACGGAATTGAAGGACCCGAAGGGTGTGAACATGAGCAAAGCAAAAGTTGCATCTGCCCTGCTGCCGACCATGAACATCTCCGGCACCAGTACTGTAGTTGCTAACGCTGCTATCGACACCATCAATGCAGCCATCAACGCAGTATCCAGCTACCGTGCTAAACTCGGTGCTGCTCAGAACAGACTTGAGCATACCGTGAACAACCTGAAAGTTACTTCCGAGAACATCACCTCTGCTGAGAGCCGTATCCGTGATACCGATATGGCCGATGAGATTACGGCGTTCACGAAGAACAACATTCTTCTGCAGGCTTCCCAGTCCATGCTGGCGCAGTCCAACTCCGTACCGCAGAGTATCCTGAGCCTGCTGCAGTAATTTTTACAGCTGGTCAGATCTGGTTTTTTGAATTTTATGCCCCGGCAGATGATGTGGCAAACACACCTGCCGGGGTGTTTTGCGGAGTATCCGGTAAAATGTGTTGGTGTCGCGTTTTACCGGATTTGTTATTTTATTATCCGGGGGCGTGTTGGGTGGTTTCCGGGGGTGGCTTTTTTGTAGGGGGTACGCAACCGCAAACGCCATCGCCGGAAGAGTCAGGGCCTGGCAAGGTTCGGCTCCCGTTTCGGGTCGGCTGTCTCTAAGGCAAAAAGACGGCAGTCACGGTGAGATGTTCTTACGCAGCCGTGTCTTCGCACGTTGCTGCTACCGCAAGGGATTCGTACAACTGCCGTCTTTTTGCCTAAGACACAGCAAGACCCTGCAAAAGTCGCCGAACCTTGCCAGGCCCGGACTCTTCCGGCGATGGCGTTTACGGTTGCTGGGTACTGGCTTTGCTATGGGTGTTAGGAAAGTATGATGTTTATAAAGGGATTTTTAAGTATATTGATGGAATGTTTACATTTCAGGGAAAAAATAAGGCCAGGAACCTGTTTTTTGGATTCCTGGCCTGCTGTTCTGTTTATATTGTTCTTTCGGTTTTTAATTTCTTTACCTCATCCAGAGAAAGTCCGGAAATATTTGCAATTTCTTCCAGAGTATATTTTCCAGCTGCCAGCATACGAAGAGCAACCTCTTTTAAAGATTCATTTCTCATATCTTCCATAATTTGACACATCTCACGCACTCCTTTCGGGTTTTCTTTCAGATATCTTGTCCTTTCTGCCATCAGTTCAAAGTTCATATCATCTGCCTGGGTACAGTTGAAATCGTGCATGAGTTTTCCGATATCGGATTCTCCGCGATATTCACCATTTACATAGAGGATATGCTCCCCGTCTTCAAAAGATTTACCCGTTGCAAGGCTGATCCTTTCAATCGGATAAACTGCTTTGCCCTGGCCATAAAAGTCTTTTTCAATGATAAAGATTATATATGTGTCCGGCAATTCTTTAAATTCCTGACCGGAGTGGAGACTCTCTATATTCATTACGCTGGAATGGTATCTTGCCCTGTGTGGGTCTGCTCCTTTGTCTTGCCTCTGGACTTCCAAATCATATTTTTTTCCAGTTGAATCTGTTCCATATGCGTCCAGGCAGATAGAACGTGCCCCGGCCAGTCTTTTCATATCCTTCTGTGTTTCACAATCAGTAATCATTAAATCCGGTTTATCAGTGATAATGCGTAACACAAATTCGGCCAGTGGAATGTTATCCTTGAAAAGGCAACGCATAAAGTCATCATCGATTGGCCTTAACAAACACAAACGTTGCAAATCTTCCGGATGTTGTTGATCTGTCACTGTCAATCTTCCCACCTGTTTTTCCTTCCGTTTTTGTATTTCCATACTACCATAAACCTTCTGATTTTACAAGCCGGGAACTGCTCAAGGGGTGGGGGGCTGCCATGAAAAAGCCGAAATTGCGGGAGCAAAACATTGTTTGCGAAGTCGGAGAAAGCGAGTCGGTGAAAGTCCTGTAATAAGGGTTGAGCGTTGGTTGGTTTTGTGCTATACTCGAGCATGGACAAATCAACAAATCGGGATTGCTGCTATGTTTAAATGGAGGAGTTACCATGAAAAAATTGTTCGTTGCCATCCGCCAGGGCAAGATAGATGAGGTGGCCGCAATTTTGGACAAAAGGCCTGACCTGATTTCCTGTTTGGCTAAGGCCCCGCCCAAAAAGGATGACGGCCAGTCCCCCCTGATGGTAGCTATCAAGAGTGACAACCTGGAGGTGGCCCATCTGCTGCTGGATCGGAAGGCGGACGTGAATTTTGCGGATTCGGTCAACCCCTATGGTTCCAATTTCTCCGCCCCCATCTGGTATGACGCAATCGGCCAGTGTTTCCTGCGGGCGAGGCATACCGTTGGCCCCGGCCCGGAGCGGAGTAAGGGTTATTTCCTGTTGCTGCGCCGTCTGCTGGACATGGGGATGGACCCCAACCAGAAAACCTCTTTCAACCTTAACGCCTGGCGGCACGCCTTGGAGCAATATGACCAGTTTTCCCACAAGTCCTTTTCGGACTACCCTTCCAGCCGGGAAATGGAGTTGGAGGAGCAACGTCGGCTACGGGAGATGCTCAAAGCGGTGTTGGCTGAGTTACTGAAGCATGGGGTGGATATCCATGACTTCGAGCCACCCAACGAGAACGGTCTGCCCACCGTGGCGGTGCTTTTGCGCAACTTGGAAGAGGGCCGGGAGTTGTTGGACGGCTTCTACGGCCTGGACCCGGACTGCGACACGTTCAAACCCTACATTATGAAGTATCGGGGCAAAGAGAAGGTAGTCCACCCCTCCTATACCGTGGAGGACTACCGCCAGGGGTATGAACTCAAGTGGCGGGAACTGGAGCCTGTCCTCCGCGCCTACTACAAAAAGGAACCGTAGCCTTTTATTTTCAGACCTGCATTCCGATTATAAAAAATACTTGAAAGCCATTTCTGGATATGGTATAGTTAGAAACAGAAGGGGAAAGCCAGAGAAGCGGCCTGCCCTAAAGTTAAGTCAAACTTTTATAGTCTGGCCGTCAACTATTGGGAGTAGTTGGCGGCTAGTTTTTTCCCTTGAAGATCTGATAACACAGACCAATGAGGGCAACCATAAGTATACAAAACTGAAACAAATCAGCATATGTAACCACTGGCAATCCCTCCTTTCTTTTGTCTGGAGGGTAAGTCCCTCCGCGTAGGGAGGGTAAGCCGCCTTTGCTCTCTGACTTTCCTTATCCCGGATTGTATCATATATTCCATTATTCGACAACGACGATCTAAATCCTATCCTACGATCCAACTCCGCTCAGTAATATCACTAATTAATTGAGTGGAATCAGGGAATGAAAAGATAATGGTTGTCGAATAACAGGAGATATGATACAATTCCGGTAAGGAAAGTCAGAGAGCAAAAGGCGGCTTGCCCTCCCAACTAAGGAGGGGCTACCCTCCAGACGAAAGAAAGGAGGGATTGCCATGGTTACATATGCTGATTTATTTCAGTTTTGTTTACTATTGGTCGCCCTTGTGGGATTGTGCTACACAATCTTCGGGGGAAAGAAGTAGCCGCCAACTACTCCCAATAGTTGACGGCTGATGCTGTAAAGCATTAAGCATTAATTATTCTGAGGGTAGGCCGCTTCTCTGACTTTCCCTTCTGTTCTCACTATATCATATCCAGAAATGGGTTTCAAGAGGTTTTTGCAATCCGGATGCAGAAATGGCCTGTCTGTTCTACAATTGAGGTAGAAGGAGGGTTGTTTTTTTATGGTTGAGAAAATATTGGAGAAAGTAGTCAATGAGATGGTGCCATACTTGGAAGAACGTCAGCTGGAGCATCTGAAGAATGCCTTGTACATCAATTTCCATAACAAGGAGGTGTGTGACCAATGTACGGACTTGGTTCCCAGAGGGGAAAGCGGATCGAGGATATCACTGGCATGGATTTGCGGTATTACTATGGGGCAATGCGGGAGCAGCGGGGGATTAAGATGTCTACCATGCAGACCAGGCTGCATTACCTGTCATCGTTTTGGGACTTTTTAATAACAGAAGAACTTGTCCATAGCAACCCCGTAAAAAAGGTTGGACTGATAAAACTGGAAAAGACCATCAAAAAGCCTTTTTCCGCCGAGGAGATGGAAGCCTTGCGTGTGAATTGTAGCAACCTCCGCGACCGGGCCCTGGCAGAGTTCTTATACAGCACGGGTGTCCGAGTATCGGAGTTGGTGGCCCCGAATGTTGGGGATATAGAGATGGGGAAGCAGGAGCTGATCGTATATGGGAAAGGGAGTAAAGAGCGGAAGACCTACCTGACAGACAGTGCGAAGTTTTATTTGCGGCGGTATTTGCAAACCCGGAAACAGGATGGCTTGAATAACCAGCCACTATTTGTAACACTGGACCAACCGTACGATCGTTTGACAGTAGTTGGGGTGCAGTACATGCTCCGGCAGTTGGGGAGGAGGGCAGGGGTGAAAAACACCCATCCGCACCGGTTCCGGCGAACGATCGTGAACGACCTGCTGGCCAGGGGGATGAAGATCGAGGAGGTCAAGGAGTTTCTGGGTCACGAAAAGCTGGATACAACAATGATTTACTGTACCATCAAAGAGAAAAACGTTCAGGCATCCCATAGGAAGTACGCATAAAGCAGGGTAATGTATGGTTTCAGGCGGGCGGGAATCGGCCGTCTTATTAAGCTTACCCTAAAATTAGTAGCTTAGGTGGCTTAAAAGAAGGGGGCCGCCTCAATGATATAGTGATTTTCTCAACCATAAAAAATACCCCCTTCTACATCGGCTGTAGAATAGGCAGGCTATTTCTGCATCAGGAACTTCTGCATCAGGATTATAAAAATCTCTTGAAACCCATTTCCAGATATGGTATATTAGAAACAGAAGGGGAAAGCCAGAGAAGCGGCCTATCCTCAACTATGTTGACTTAACCTCTTACGAGGTCAGCCGTCACTATTGTGGTAGTGGCGGCTAGTTTTTTCCCTTGAAGATCTGATAACACAGACCAACGAGGGCAACCATAAGTATACAAAACGGAAACAAATCAGCATATGTAACCATTGGCAATCCCTCCTTTCTTTTGTCCGGAGGGTTAGTCCCTCCGCGTAGGGAGGGTTAGCCGCCTTTGCTCTCTGACTTTCCTTATTTTGGATTGTATCATATATTCCATTATTCGACAACAACGATCTAAAATTCATTCCGTAAATTCATTCCGCAAAAAATTTAATTGTGATATATCGAGAAAATGTGTATAATAACAAAGGGCGCATGAAACCAAAAGACACAGGGGATTCTTTTTGTGCCAAAAAATATGCGCAGCGTAGAGGATAACATGAAAAAGAATACAGAAAAAACAAATGTTATGCGAATACTGGAACAGAAGAAGGCCGGTTATCTCAGCCATTGTTATATAGATACCGGCGCCGTCAGCGGCATAGAGGTAGCGGCTGCCCTGAACCAGGACCCGGATCAGATGTTTAAGACATTAGTGACGACAGGGAATTCTCACGATCATTATGTGTTTTTAGTTCCGGTCCATAAAGAACTGGACTTAAAAAAGGCAGCAAAAGCCGTCGAAGAGAAAAGCATCCATATGCTCAAATCGAAAGATTTGCTGGCATTGACGGGGTATATTCACGGCGGATGTTCTCCGATTGGGATGAAGAAGCCGTTTAAAACGGTAATTGACAGTTCCGCAAAGAATTTTGACACCATTATTTTCAGCGGAGGGAAAATAGGGTATCAGGTCGAACTTTCTTTGACGGAGCTGGGAAAGGTCCTGAGATTTGAGCTGGAAGACATCACTGTCAGCGGGGAGTGATTCTGATATAAGGAAAGAGGCGGGGCGGATATTCCTGAGAGTCCTGGCCCGGTTGAAGAATAAAAAGATAAGGTGGAAATACGATGAAGATCAAGGTTGTGGCGGTGGACAATGCGCCGGAACTGTTGGCAAAGATAAAAGGGATTTTCCGGAATATGGAGGGTGTGGAACTTGCCGGATGCTTTGAGGAAGCGGTGGCAGTAGTGGATTTCGTGCGGGAGAATTCCATCGATATGGTATTTACGGATATTGTGATGCCGGATATCAGCGGGATCAGCCTGGCGTCCGCACTGCATCGTCTGCCCAGTCCGCCATCGGTGGTTCTGATGTCCAGTATCCCCGGATTTTCCCTGGAAGCGTGGAAGATCCAGGCTTTTGGATTTATCGAGAAGCCATATACCAGGATGGACGTGGTCCGTATGATAGAGAATTATAAAAAGGAACAGGAAATATTGAGAGAGATTCGTTAGGATTACCAATAGAAAACCATATTATGGTGTGATAAAATGGTCGGAAAAGGCAATGACGATAAGACAGGAGGAGCAAGATGAGCAACACATATATTTCCGATTCTATTTTATATATTGGAGCGGATGATCGGACGCTGGATCTGTTTGAAAGCCAGTATGTAATTCCGAATGGGGTGAGTTATAATTCCTATATCATTACAGATGAGAAGGTGGCAGTCCTGGATACGGTAGACGCCAGGGCTTCCGAGCAGTGGTTTGCCAATTTGGAGAAAGCATTGGCAGGGAGAACGGTAGATTATCTGGTGGTTTCCCATATGGAACCAGATCATGCGGCGAACGTGGAACGTTTTGCCAGACAGCATCCGGAGGCGGTGCTGGTGGGCAATGCCAAGACTTTCGGGATGATTGCCCAGTTTTTTGATCTGGATTTTAAGGACAGGATGCTGGAAGTCAAGGAGGGGGACACCCTGGGCCTGGGACAGCATGTGCTGCAGTTTTTTATGGCTCCTATGGTCCATTGGCCGGAGGTGATGGTGACCTATGAGCAGACGGAGAAGATTCTGTTCTCGGCAGATGGCTTCGGTAAGTTTGGCGCCATGGATGCAGAGGAAGACTGGGATGAGGAAGCCGCCCGGTATTACTTAAATATTGTAGGAAAATACGGAGTGCAGGTACAGGGGCTGCTGAAAAAGGCGGCAAAGCTGGACATCCGTATGATCTGCCCGCTCCATGGGCCGATCCTGAAAGAGGACCTGGGACATTATCTGGGGAAATATCAGATCTGGAGCACATATCAGCCGGAACAGCATGGAGTGCTGGTGGCGTATGCTTCCATACATGGCAATACCGCGGATGCGGCAGAGAGGCTGGCGGCGTTTCTGAGGCAGCAGGGAGAGGAGCATGTGGAACTGATGGATTTGTCCAGGACAGATCTGTCGCTGGCTGTGCGCAAGGCGTTTTACTATGACCGGATGGTGGTGGCAGCGGCGACTTATGACGGCGGAGTGTTCCCCTGCATGGAAGAATTCCTGCATCATATCCGTTCCAAGAATTATCAGAAGAGAACGGTCGGAATCCTGGAAAACGGGACCTGGGCGCCGATGGCCGGGAAAGTGATGAGAGGGATTCTGGAGAGCATGAAGGAAATTCGGATTCTGGAACCGGTAGTGACGGTGAAGTCCGCGGTGAAGGAAGAGAGCCTGGCTGCCATGAAGGAGTTGGCAAATCATTGTGTAAATTCCGGTGAGATCGGATAAACGTGTCCGGACGCCGTTGGACGGGATATTCCATAACAGGACATCCGGCAGATGATGCTGCCGGATGTCCTGTTATCGAGAGTCTTTGAAAGTCTGCTAAAATTTCTCAAACCGCTCCACATCTGTCACAAAAATCGTAGCGCCGCCCAGTTCTACGGATACGGGCATCATCACGTATCCGGCGGAGATGGAGCCGATGTTCGGCGCAGGGATGTCACAGGTGATTTTCTGCCGTTTTCCACAGGTATCCCGAATCAGTTCAATCGCATGGTCAACCTGTTCTTCCTCTGTACCGATCATCAGGGTTGAGTTCCCTTTTTTTAGAAAACCGCCGGTGGTAGCCAGCCGGGTCACACTGAAGTGGTGATCCGTTAGGACATCGGTCACCCGGTTTCCGTCATCGGAACCTACAATTGCGTAAATAATCTTCATAACAGCACCTCCATCTCTGAAAAATCTGTGTTTATTTTATCACAAATCATGAAGGGTGTAAATGAGCAAATCCGTTGGCAAAAGCCGGACGTAAAGGCCGGAATGGTTTTACAGGCTTTTACAGGCTGACTTTTACAGGCTGACGGGAAAAAACAGTACTAAAATTGGAGAAATCATGATATAATAGACATAAACGAGAAAATATGCCTTTAAAAAGGAAGAAGGGGCGGGACGGAAAGAGAATCGAAAGAGACAGGATAGGCTCCAGGGAAAAGGGATATAAGGGAGGCAAGGCAGATGACAATCAGAGAAGCGCAGGAGGCATGGGAGGCACAGTATCTGAGCCCTTATGCCTCTTTAAGCAGAGATACAAAAGGCAGGGATATGCCGGAGGAGTTATGTGATATCCGGCCGGAATATCAGAGGGACCGGGACCGGATTTTGCATTGCAAGGCATTTCGAAGGCTGAAGCATAAGACACAGGTATTTTTGTCGCCGGAGGGGGACCATTACCGGACACGGCTGACGCATACCCTGGAGGTGGCACAGATTGCGAGGACGATTGCCCGTGCCCTGCGGATGAATGAGAACCTTACGGAAGCCATCGCCCTGGGCCATGACCTGGGCCATACCCCTTTTGGCCATTCCGGAGAGCGGATTCTGGATGAACTGTGCCCGGATGGATTTGCGCATTACCGGCAGAGCGTACGGGTGGTGGAACTTCTGGAAAAGGATGGCAAGGGCCTGAATCTCACAAAAGAGGTGCGGGATGGGATTCTCAATCACAGAACAAGCGGAAGCCCGTCTACTTTAGAGGGATGTATTGTGCGCCTGTCTGACAAGATTGCCTACATAAATCATGATATCGACGATGCGATCCGGGGAAAGATATTCAAAGAGTCCGATATTCCCGAACATTATACGGGACTCTTGGGCCACAGTGTAAGGGAACGGCTCAATACCATGATTCATGACATGATAGAGAGCAGCATGGACAAACCGGAGATTCGTATGTCGCCGGGAATGCAGGAAGCGATGCAGGGATTGCGGTCCTGGTTATTTGAGCATATGTATTTGAATGAGATACCAAAAGCAGAGGAAAAGAAGGCGCAGCAGCTGATTGCTTCTTTGTATCATTATTATCTGGAACATGCAAAAGAGATGCCGGAGGAATACCGGATGCTGATGGAACAGCAGGGGGAGAAGAAAGAACGTGTGGTCTGCGACTATATCGCGGGTATGAGCGACAGCTATGCTATTTACAAATTCGAGGAATTGTTTGTGCCTGAGGCGTGGAAGGCATAGGCGCAAAGAAGAGCGGGAAAGGAGCGTTTCATGTATTATCCGGAAGAGATCATCGAGGAAGTGAGAGAAAGAAACGATATTGTGGATGTGATTTCGGGATATGTGAAGCTGCAGAAAAAGGGCAGCAATTACTTTGGGCTCTGCCCTTTTCACAATGAGAAATCACCGTCTTTTTCTGTGTCGCCGCAAAAACAGATGTATTATTGCTTCGGCTGCGGGGCAGGCGGGAATGTGATTACGTTTGTAATGGAATACGAGAACTATTCTTTTCAGGAGGCGCTGAAGATGCTGGCGGACCGGGCAGGGATCAAGCTGCCGGAGGCAGAGTATTCCAAAGAAGAGCGGGAAAAAGCGGACAAGCGGACGGCCCTGTTAGAGGTCAATAAGCTGGCGGCGAACTACTTTTATTACCAGCTGAACCAGCCTCAGGGGAAGAGAGGCTATGAATATTTTAAACGGCGGGGACTGACGGAGGAGACGATCCGCAGGTTTGGGCTTGGGTATGCCAACAAGACCAGCGATGATTTATACCGTTACCTGAAATCAAAGGGGTATCGGGATGATTTTCTTAAGGAGAGCGGACTGGTAACCCTGGAAGAACGGGGAAGCTACGACAAATTCTGGAATCGGGTCATGTTCCCGATCATGGATGCAAACAGCCGGGTCATCGGTTTCGGAGGCCGTGTGATGGGAGATGGGGAGCCGAAATATTTAAACTCCCCGGAGACTCTGATTTTTGACAAGGGGCGCAATCTTTACGGGTTGAACTATGCGCGGACCAGCCGTGAGAAATGTCTGCTGGTCTGCGAGGGGTATATGGATGTGATTGCCATGCATCAGGCGGGATTTGCCAATGCAGTGGCGTCTTTAGGCACGGCGCTGACTTCCCGGCACGCGGCGCTCCTGAAACGATATACGGAACAGGTGGTGCTTACTTATGACAGTGACGGCGCCGGAGTAAAGGCGGCGCTGCGGGCGATTCCGATTCTCAGGGAGGCGGGAGTCTCGACCCGTGTGCTGAATCTGAATCCGTATAAAGATCCGGATGAGTTCATCAAAAACCTGGGAGAAGAAGAATTTCAAAAGAGGATTGACGAGGCACGCAACAGCTTTCTGTTTGAGATCGATGTGCTGCGGCGCAATTATCAGACGGAGGACCCGGAACAGAAGACGCGTTTTGTGCGTGCGGCAGCCGAAAGGCTTCTGGTATTTGAGGAGGCCATGGAGCGGGACAATTATATTCAGGCGGTGGCGCGTGAGCAGATGCTTCCCTATGAGGAACTTCGGCGGCTGGTCAACCGTCTGGGCAATATGCCGGGGACGTCGCAGACAGTCCGGGAACGTCAGACGGCGGACAGCCGGGAGCGGGAAAAAAAGAAGAAAAAAGATGACGGAAGCCGCCGCGCCCAGCGTCTTTTGCTGACCTGGCTGATAGAACGGCCGGAATTGTTTGATAAAATCGGCGAGACCATAGGTGCAGAGGATTTTGTGGAGCCTCTTTATCATCAGGTGGCTGAGATGGTGTTTGCCGGACATCGGCAGGGGAATGTAAATCCGGCCGAGATTTTGAATCATTTTATCAATGATGAGGAAGAGTACAAGGAAGTGGCTGCTCTGTTTCATGCACGCCTGGAGGAATCCCTGGGCAACGAGGAACAGAAAAAGGCATTTTCGGATATTGTGTACCGGGTGAAGAAAAACAGCCTGGATCACGCCAGTCAGAATGCGACAGATATCGGTGAGCTGCAGCGCATCATTCAGGAGCAGGCGGCTCTCAAAAGGATTTCGGTCACGATTGATTAGGAAAGGCGGACAGACATGGGAGAACAGATATGGACACTGGAAGAAAAACTGGCCTTACTGCTGGAAACTGCAAAAAAGAAGAAAAATGTGCTGGAGAACCGGGAGATCCTTGAGTTTTTCCGAGGGGAGATCCTGGACCCGGATAAGCTGGATAAAATTTATGATTTTCTCGACAAAAACCGGGTGGATGTGTTGCGCATCGATGAGGATGACGACATGGAACCGGATCTTTTCCTGGAAGAGGAACTTGAGAACGGAGAAGAGATTAACGTTGAGGAGATCGATTTGTCTGTTCCGGAGAGTGTGGGGGTGGAGGACCCGGTCCGCATGTATTTAAAGGAGATCGGAAAGATTCCGCTTTTGTCCATGGAAGATGAGATCGAACTGGCAAAGAGGATGGAAGAGGGAGACAATGAGGCCAGGAAGCAGCTGGCAGAGGCGAATCTGAGGCTGGTAGTCAGTATAGCCAAACGATATGTGGGAAGAGGGATGCAGCTTTTGGATCTGATTCAGGAGGGCAACCTGGGACTGATCAAGGCCGTGGAAAAGTTTGATTATCGGAAAGGCTATAAGTTCAGCACTTATGCTACCTGGTGGATTCGGCAGGCGATCACCCGTTCGATTGCGGACCAGGCGAGGACAATCCGCATTCCGGTGCATATGGTGGAGACGATCAACCGCCTGATTCGCACCCAGCGCCAGCTGGTGCAGGAGCTGGGGCGGGAGGCGACCGTGGAAGAGATTGCGGCGAGGATGGATTTGCCGACAGAGCGGGTGCAGGAGATTCAAAAGATCGCTCAGGAACCGGTATCTTTGGAAACGCCGATCGGGGAAGAAGAGGACAGCCATCTGGGAGATTTTATTCAGGATGACCAGGTTGCGGTACCGGTGGACCAGGCTACGTTTACGCTTCTGCGTGAGCAGCTGATGGAAGCGCTGGAGACTTTGACCGAGCGGGAACAGAAAGTGCTGCGGCTGAGATTCGGACTGGATGACGGACGGCCCAGGACGCTGGAAGAGGTAGGGAAAGAATTTCGCGTGACCAGAGAGCGGATTCGTCAGATTGAGGCAAAGGCTCTTCGCAAACTGCGCCATCCAAGCAGAAGTAAGAAACTAAAGGATTATCTGGACTAAAGACATCAGGGGAGGACGAAAGGGATATGGAGACAAAAAACGCCGCAAAAGCCGTAAGCACTGTGAACCGAGGCCTGCGGAATAAAACGATTCGATTTTTATGTGTCAGCTTGGTGTCGGTAACGGTTCTTTGTATGATTGTCTTTCTTTACTTTGCTGTTCATATGAATCACCAGAGTTCCGACACCATCAGCAAAATCGGTAGGGTTTACATGTCAAATATGAGCGAGCAGGTAGCCTCGCATTTTGAGACGATCATCGAATTGCGGCTGTCCCAGCTGGAAGCGCTGATCAAGACGATCCCTCCGGACAGGCCCGGCGGCATAGAAGAACTAAAACAGGAACTGGCTTATAACGCCCAGGTGCGGGGATTTGATTATCTGGCATTCTACTCGGACAGCGGAGAGTTTGAAATGCTGTATGGGGAACCGGTAAAACTGCATGATCCGCAACCGTTTTTAAATTCCATGAACAATGGGGAAAAAAAAGTAGCCATAGGAATCGACGCAAATGGCAAGGATGTCGTGCTGATGGGGGTATCCACGGAGTATGAAATGCAGGAGGGCAGGCAGTGCACGGCTCTGGTAGCAGGACTCCCCGTTGATTATATTCAACATACCCTGTTTTTTAATCAGGATGTCTCTATGGAATATTATTTTATTATCCGCAGAGACGGGAGTTTTATTACCCTGAGTGAAGATGTGGAAGACGACACCTATTTTGAGCGGGTCCTGAATTTGTATGAAGATGTGGAGGGGAGGACTCCGCAGGAATATCTGGAAGAGCTGGGAGGCGCCATGGATGCGCAGGAGGATTACAGCAGTGAGTTCCGAATCTATGGGGAACGGCGCCATTTGTACTGCACCAGTCTTTCTTATTCGGAATGGTATTTGCTGGTATTTATGCCATATGGTATTCTGGATGAGACCATCGGCATTCTCGACGAGCAATGGCTCCGTACGGCGATGATCGGCTGTTTTATCATCTTGATTCCGATGATGCTGGTGTTTATCAAATATTTCAATATTACTACACGCCAGATACTGGATTTGGAAGAGGCGCGCCGGGCAGCCGAGCATGCCAATCAGGCGAAAAGCGAGTTTTTGTCCAATATGAGCCATGATATCAGGACTCCGATGAATGCGATTGTGGGTATGACCAATATTGCCCTGGCGAACGTCGGCAACCAGCAGCAGGTGCAGAACAGCCTGAAAAAGATTGCATTTTCCAGCCGCCATCTGCTGGGACTGATCAATGATGTCCTCGATATGTCCAAGATTGAGAGCGGCAGGATGGTTCTCAACAAGGAGCAGGTGGTTCTTGGCGAAGTGATGGACAATATCAGTAATATCATACAGCCGCAGGCAAAGGAGAAAAATCAGACATTTACAATCCAGGTTCAGGACGTGAAGGTGGAAAATGTCTGCTGTGACAGCGTAAGGCTCAATCAGATTCTGATCAATCTTTTGGGGAACGCCGTTAAATTCACGCCGGAGAAGGGGTGGATTCAGCTGTCCTTAAATGAAGAGGAATCGCCGCTGGGAGAGGATTATGTCCGGGTCCATCTGTGGGTGTGCGATAACGGAATCGGGATGTCCAAGGAGTTTCAAAAGAAGATTTTTGATTCGTTTGCCAGAGAGGACAGCACCCGGGTTCAGAGGACAGAAGGAACCGGACTCGGCATGACAATCACCAAGTATATCGTGAATGCCATGGGCGGAAGCATTGAGGTAAAGAGTGAACCGGGAAAAGGAAGTGAGTTCCATGTAACGCTGGATTTGGAGAAATCACCGGTATCAGAGAAGGATATGAGGCTTCCGGAATGGAAGGTCCTGGTGGTGGATGACGATCAGCAGACCTGTGAGAGTACAGCGGCTGCTTTGACATCTCTTGGAACGAGGGCGGACTGGACATTGGATGGCAAAAGTGCAATCCGAAAGGCAAAAGAGCAGAAGCAATTGGGAGATCCTTATCAAATTGTTTTGCTGGATTGGAAGCTGCCGGAGATGAATGGGATACGGACAGCCAGGGAACTACATAAAATATGCGGCGATGAGCTGAAGATGCTGATGATTTCTGCCTACGACGGAGGAGAAGTCGAGGAAAAGGTGAAGGCGGAGGGTGTAGCGGGATTTATGTCCAAACCGCTTTTCAAATCCACGCTGTTTTATGGACTGGGCCGGTTTGCAGAGAGTGGGACTTTGTCGGTTAGCCAAGAGGAGAAAACGGAAGATTTTACCGGCCGGAAGATTCTGCTGGCAGAAGACAATGAACTGAACTGGGAGATTGCCCAGGAACTGCTTTCCGAACTGGGCCTGGAATTGGATTGGGCCTGGAATGGACAACTCTGTGTCGAGAAATTTGAAAATGCCCCGGCTAGAACCTACGATGCCATATTGATGGATCTCCGGATGCCGGTGATGACAGGCTATGAGGCCACCAGTGCGATTCGTGCCTTGGAGCGGGAGGATGCGAAAGAGATCCCGATTATCGCCATGAGCGCGGACGCATTTGCAGAGGACATCCAGAAATGTCTGGACTGCGGTATGAATGCCCATATAGCCAAGCCGATTGACATGCGGGAGGTTTCGCGGATTTTAAAACTGTATATTCTGGACAAAAAAGGGGCCAGGGCAAGATGAGATTGTCAAGACGGCTGGAAACGATAATAGAACGGACAGAAGCCTGGGCAGACGGGCAGAAGAGGGAGATCTGTGTGGCGGATGTCGGAACGGATCACGGGTTTGTCCCGATCTGCCTGGTAGAACGGGGGATAGCTTCCCGGGCGCTGGCGCTGGATGTGCGGGAGGGGCCGCTTATGAGGGCCGGAGGACACGTGCGGGAGCACGGCCTGGAGAAGCAGATTACCCTGAGGCTTGGCGACGGGCTGAAACCGCTTCTTCCGCAAGAGGCAGATGTGGTAGTGATGACCGGTATGGGCGGGGAGTTGATGCTGCGGATTCTGAAGGAGGGCGGGCATGTAAGAGATTCGGTGCAATGCTGGATTTTTTCTCCACAGTCCGAACTGGCATTGTTCCGTCATGGCCTGGAGGACCTAGGACTTGCTATCCGGGATGAGAAGATGCTGGAAGAAGATGGGAAATATTATACCGTGATGACGGCAGAAGCGGGACAGATGCATTATGCCGACGAGTGCGGCTACCGTTACGGGGAATTGCTGATTGTAAAGAAATCTCCGGTGTTGGCAGAGTATCTGGAAAAAGAGATCCGGCAGCTTTTCAATATACGCAGACAGCTGCTGGCAGACAGCGGGGATGGCGCGAAGAGGCGCCTGGAGGAAATCGGGTGCGAATTGCAGCAGGCAAAGAGGGTGAAGGATCTTCTCGCAGGACAGGAGGCAGCAGATACCGGAAAAGAATAAAAGATGGGGGAACACATCATGAGATGTAAGGAGTTGATTGAAAAACTGGAGGAACTGGCGCCGTTTGCCTATGCCTGTGAATGGGATAATTCCGGTTTTTTAGCGGGCCGGGGAGACAAAGAGGTCAAACGGGTGATGATTGCCCTGGATGCTACGGATGAGGCGGTGGATGAGGCGGTAAAAACAGGTGCGGATCTTTTGCTGACGCACCATCCGCTGATATTTAAGCCGGTCTCAAGCGTGAATGATCAGGATATGGTCGGCAGAAGGATTTTAAGGCTGATTCAGGCGGATATCTGTTATGTGGCAATGCACACCAATTTTGATATTGCGCCCGGGTGCATGGCTGATCTGGCGGCAGAACGGCTGGGGATTATGCCGGAGGGCCCGCTGGAGGTGACAGGGGAAAAGGACGGCGTTCCCATGGGGATTGGAAAGATCGGGATGCTGAGGCAGGCGGTGACGGTGGAGAAGCTGGCAAAACAGGTGAAAGAATGTTTTGGCCTGCCATATGTGACCGTGTATGGCGTACAGCAGGTAACGGAGCCGGTGATGCGGGTGGCCGTTTCTCCCGGGGCCGGCGGCAGCATGATCCGTCATGGGATTGCCGCCGGCGCGCAGGTGCTGGTGACAGGCGATATCGGACATCACGGCGGGATTGACGCCGCGGCATGCGGGATGGCGGTAATTGACGCGGGGCATTATGGACTGGAACATATTTTTATGCCGTTTATGAAAGCGTATCTGGAAAAGGCGGCAGCAGGGGTTCTGGAAATAACTGTGGAGGAGACAAGGTTTCCAGTGCAGGTGTTTTGAATATTTCAGAGGAGGGTAATGTATGGTACAGGTTACGGTTGAGGGTGAGAGACGGGAGTACGGGATAGGGACCCTGTTAAAGGATGTGGCAGAGGAATTTCAGCCAAGATATGAGAATGATATTTTGCTGGCATTTGTCAACGGAAAGCTTCAGGAACTGCATAAGCTGGTGCGCAGCGGCACGGAAATCCGTTTTCTGACGGCAAAGGATAAGCCGGGGATGCAAACCTATCAACGCAGTGTAACGCTGCTTTTGCTGAAGGCGTTTTATGATGTGGCAGGTGCGGACAAAATCAAAAAGGTCTCGGTGGATTTCTCGATGGGCAGCGGCCTGTTTCTGGAAGCGGCAGGGGATTTTGCATTGAATCAGGAACTGGTGGATCGGGTGAAGGCCAGAATGCAGGAGTGCGTAAAAGCGAATATGCCGATTATGAAACGGAATATCAGCACCGATGAGGCAGTGGAACTGTTCCGGTCCTATAAGATGCACGACAAGGAACGCCTGTTCCAGTTCAGGCGGGTTTCCAGGGTCAATGTCTACAATATAGATGGTTTTGAGGACTACTATTATGGGTATATGGTGCAGCATACCGGATATCTGAAATATTTTGACTTGATTCTTTATCAGAAAGGGATGGTATTGCTTCTGCCGGACGTATCGGACCCGAAAAAGATTCCGGAATTTGCCCCCCGGGAGAAGCTGTTCCAGGTATTGAAAGAGTCCCAGGAGTGGGGAAGAAAGCTGAAGGTTTCCAATGTGGCTTCTCTGAACGAGAGGATCACAAGGGGAGGGATGAATGATCTGATTCTCATTCAGGAAGCCCTGATGGAGAAAAAGATGGGAGATATAGCCGATCGGATTGCCATGGCACCGAATACAAAATTTGTAATGATTGCCGGGCCGTCTTCTTCAGGCAAGACAACATTCTCCCACCGTCTGTCGATTCAGCTGCGGGCCAAGGGCCTGAGCCCTCATCCGATTGCGGTGGATAACTATTTCGTGAACCGTGCCGACAGTCCGCGGGATGAACAGGGAAACTATAATTATGAGTCGCTGAAATGCATCGATGTAGAGCAGTTTAATCGTGATATGCAGGACCTGCTCGCCGGAAAGACGGTGGAACTGCCGGAGTATAATTTTATCAGCGGGGAGCGGGAATACCGGGGAAACACGCTGGCGTTAGGGGCGGAGGATATTCTGGTGATCGAGGGAATCCATTGCCTGAATGAGGCATTGTCCTACAGCCTGCCAAAAGAGAATAAATTTAAGATTTATATCAGCGCCCTGACCCAGCTTAACATTGACGAGCACAACCGGATTCCGACGACGGACGGCCGTCTGATCCGGCGGATGATCCGGGATTCCCGGACGCGCGGGGCCTCCGCCCAGGATACGATCCGCCGCTGGCCTTCCGTGAGGCGCGGGGAGGAGGAAAATATCTTCCCCTATCAGGAAGAAGCGGATGTGATGTTTAACTCAGCGCTGGTGTATGAATTTGCAGTGCTTAAGCAGTATGCAGAGCCGCTGTTATTCAGTGTGCCGAGAGACAGCGCGGAATATCTGGAGGCGAAGCGTCTGCTGAAGTTTTTGGATTATTTCCTGGGAGTCAGCAGCGAGGATATTCCGAGAAATTCCATTCTGCGTGAGTTCATTGGAGGCAGCTGCTTTAAGGTGTAAGAAAGCCGTAAGTTGACACGGATTTCTTTTGATGGTATCATAGGGACATAAATCAGAAAACTGAGTAGGACAGATGGTCGCTGCCGCGACGCCGAAAGGCGGCGGGAGAGGAAAGTCCGGGCTTCACAGGGCAGGATGCCAGATAACGTCTGGCGGAGGCGACTCCAGGGACAGTGCAACAGAAATATACCGCCGGCGAGGCCGGTAAGGGTGGAAGGGCAGTGTAAGAGACTACCGCCCGCCTGGTAACAGACGGGGCATATGTAAACCCCATCCGAAGCAAGACCGAACAGAAAGCATAAGGCGGCCCGTCTGCTTTCGGGTAGGTTGCTGGAGCCGGATGGCGACATCCGGCCTAGATAGATGACCATCCACGACATAACCCGGCTTACCGTCCTGCTCAGGATTAAAAGCGTTCTGTAAAAAGAGAGGAATGTTCCTCTCTTTTTTGCAAGATACAGGCATTGCGGCGTGAAAGGACAGCGATGCGGCGGAAGGGGTTGGGAAATCCGTGAGAAAGAAAAGAGTTGCGGCGGCAGTGATTGCTGCGCTGATGACATGCGAAAACGGCTTTTCCGGTTATGCCATGGAGGCGCCGGGAGACGGGGAGCCGGGATGGTATTACGGACAGGAGAGACATCATTGGTGTTATTACGGTGACAGCCAGGACAGGCATACAGGATGGCTGAATTATAACGGGGAGTGGTATTGGTTTAATCCGGATGGCTGGATGGCAGACAGCGGCGCTACGACAGTAGACGGCGTTTCCTACTATTTTTTTATCAATGGACATATGGCATGGAACCAGTATGTGGGAATGAAGTTTTATGATAAGGACGGGCAGCATCAGTCAGAGCATGATGTGAGAATCATCGGAAAAGAGAATTCGGACAGTGAGGACAGAGACCTGTTTTCCGATTATATGTATCAGATTCCCAGAAGCTGGATTACCCGTTTTACCGAGGATGGCTGGCAGATGATGTTTTACAAGCAGAAAAAATATTTTCAGGCGCCCCGCACCAGCCAGGGGATCTATTATGTCTATCATAGCGTGGACACCCATTATAAAAAGGTGAAATTTACGAATGTAGACAGCGTGCTGCAGGCATTTGGCGAATATGTGGGATATGATGCCGGATGCTATGAAGAGGACAGCGCCTGGATGGATGTATTGTGGGAGGAGCAGCCGGTGGTTGCACCCGTTTTGGATCTGCCGGACCGCTACGTGGATGACGAGAAGTTTTATTTCGGCAAGCTGTTTGCCACTTATCTGGATGTGCAGGGACAAGAAGACCTGATGCGCGTTTCGCCCGAGACCTGCGAGGTGATGGAGGAGATCCTGCGTCTGCAGGACGACGAGGAGACCCAGGCCCGTCTTAAGAAGAAGGCGCAGGAGCAGCAGGAGGCTGCAAAAGAGGCGGCAAAGAGGGCGGGAGAATCCGGCGGGCCGGGGGTCCGGCGGGAGGAAGAGGACTCAGAAGAGCAGAAGTAAGGAAATATAGAAAAGTATAAAAAGTATTCCGAAAAAACTTGATTTTCCACATAAACTGTATTATAATAAGCACTGTAAATCAAAAAAGTCTTCAGGGCAGGGTGCAAGTCCCTACCGGCGGTACAGCCCGCGAGCCGAAAGGTTGATCCGGTGAGATTCCGGAGCCGACAGTATAGTCTGGATGGAAGAAGATGACGGATGCGGAGGATATTTTTTCCGCGTGTAAAGCAGACCGATAACAGAAGTGTCAGATTTGCCGGGTCATATTGCTCTGAGATGGGATTCCGTTTCAGGGCTTTTTGTTTTGTAGCGATATTTGGCAAACGGATTTTTGACGGGATGACCGGTTCTGAGGAGTCGAAAACCAGAATACCCTGCGGATGATTTCTGCAGGGTATTTTTTATTACGAGATATCCAAAAAACGCGTCGTCGGTGTATTGAGAAGGCTGTAAAGTATCCAAAAAGCGGAGAGAGGGAGAAGAAGATGACAGACCGGGATTTTATGAGACGGGCGATCCAATTGGCAAAACGAGGCCGGGGTTTTACGAACCCGAACCCGGTGGTGGGAGCAGTGATTGTAAAAGAAGGGCGGATTATCGGTGAAGGATATCATGCCCGCTGCGGGGAACTTCACGCGGAACGCAACGCGATTGCCTCGCTGCGGGAACCGGCCCGCGGGGCAGCGATGTATGTGACCTTAGAACCCTGCTGCCATTATGGGAAGACCCCGCCTTGTACGGAGGCGATCCTGGAACAGGGGATTTCCCGGGTGGTGATCGGCTCCCGGGACCCCAACCCGAAGGTGGCAGGAAAAGGGGCGAAGCTTTTGAGAGAGGCAGGAATCCTTGTGGAGGAAGATTTTTTGCGGGAAGAATGCGACCGGCTGAACGCGGTGTTTTTCCACTATATAACGCAGGGAACTCCTTATGTGGTAATGAAGTATGCCATGACGCTGGATGGGAAGATTGCCACCCGCACCGGCGCTTCGAAGTGGATTACCGGGGAGAAAGCCAGAAAAAAGGTACAAAAACTGCGCCATCGCTATATGGGAATCATGGCGGGGATAGGGACAGTGCTGGCGGATGACCCGATGCTGAATGTGAGGCTGGAGGGCAAAAAAAGTCCAGTAAGGATTATCTGTGACAGCCATCTGCGGTTGCCGATAAACAGTAAAATTTGCCAGACAGCAAAGCAGTATCCGACGATTGTGGCATATGGAAGCGGGGATTGGGAAGCGGCGGCCAGACTGGAAGAACTGGGGATTTTTGTGGTCTGCGTCCCGGATTCCGCGGGGCGGGTAGATCTGAAAAAGCTGATGCAGGTTCTGGGCAGCCGGGGACTGGACAGTATCCTGCTGGAAGGCGGCGGAGAGTTAAATGAGGCGGCTTTGCGGGCCGGGATCGTGCACGAGGTCAAGGTGTTTGTGGCGCCGAAGCTTTTTGGGGGAGAAAAAGCAAAGACACCCGTGACCGGAATGGGAATATCTGTTCCCGGGGAAGCGAAAATGCTGTCGTTAGAGAAGGTATCGCAAGTCGGGGAAGATCTGCTGCTGGAATATCTGGTCAGAGAAGACGGCGTGCCGCCGGACAGCAGGCGAGGGGACGATACCGCTTAAGTTAACCTGTTGTGCTAGTTGATATAGAAAAACTTCAACAAAATATGCTATCCTAT
>CAMSTY010000057.1 GCA_947063875.1 uncultured bacterium | reverse complement strand
ATCGCCGGACTGATCCCAAAAATAAAAGGCACCAGCACCGATGCGCCGAACATGGCAAACATATGCTGGATGCTAAGAGGCGCCAGCAATTGAAACGGCACTTTTTCTTCCACCTGAATAATACGTTTTGCTCCCATACCTACCTCCTTGTCCTATTTCTCCTATTATTCCATAAGTTTCTCCCTGTGTCTACCAGAAATGAGAAAATTTGCACGCTAAAAGCCGGACTCCCGCCGCTCCAGATCTCTCTGTAAGGTTTCCAGATAGTGAACCAAGATATCCCGTCGCGGGTATACCCGTAAGTTTTTGTCCACCTCTTCATAGGTAAAGCTTTTTCTCCCGCCCTCCTTCATCCGTTTCCAGAAACGATGCAAATCTGCAAAGGGCAGATAGTAGATCTCATCCTCGGCAGTGAAATGCAAAAGGATAAAAGCGATCCCTCCCTGCCCCTCAAACTCCTCCATAAAGCGAATCTGATGCTCATGGACATTCTGCAAAGGGAAGGTACGCACGGCGCACTCCTTGGCGTCAAAGCAGACGGGAATTCCCTGTACCGCCCCTATATAGTCTACGGTACTCTTTTGATCAAAATAGGCCAGAGTAATGTGGCGGCTTTCCTTATCAATCGTGATGGGGGTGATCGGAGTGGGAATTTTCTGAATCAGCGCCAGCTTTTTTTCCCGGTATACCTCGTTGCTGTGATTAATCATATCTTCCAAAGTGGAGCCGCGCAGGCCCCGGCTTTTCCATGTACCCATAACCGGCTTTTTGTCATCCTTTCATCATCCTATTGATCTTCAATGGCCAATTCCCCGTCTTTTTCCGTCAATATACATTTTCCGCCCTTTTTCAGCCTTCCAAACAAAAGGAGTTCCGCCAGCAGCGGCTTTACTTTTGCAGAAATCACCCGGTCGATTTCCCTGGCCCCGTATTCTCTTGTAATCCCGGCTTTCTTAATGTAGTCCTGCGCCTCCTTTGTCACGGTCAGTTCTACTTTTCGTTCTTTCAGTTTATCGGAAAGTTCCCTTAGCTTCTTTGCCGTAATCTCTCCGGCCATCGCCTCGTCCATGCTGCGGAATAAAATAATCCGGCTCAGGCGATTGCGGAATTCCGGTTGAAACGTACGCCTGACTGCCTCTTCCAGAACGTCCGGATTCTCCTCGCTATCGTTAAAGCCAATCTTTCCCTTGCCAATCTCCCGGGCGCCCGCATTGGAAGTCATAATCAGCACAATATTCCTGAAATCCGCCTTTCTTCCCTGATTATCCGTCAGAGTGGCATAATCCATCACCTGTAAAAGCACATTAAAAATATCCGGATGCGCTTTTTCAATCTCATCCAGAAGAAGCACCCCATGAGGATGACGGCGGATCTCTTCTGTCAGGATACCGCCCTCCTCATAGCCGACATACCCGGCCGGGGCCCCGATCAGTTTTGCTACCGTGTGTTTTTCTGCGTATTCACTCATGTCGAAACGCATAAAAGAAATTCCAAGTTCTGCTGCCAACGCCTTGGAAAGTTCTGTCTTTCCCACACCGGTTGCCCCCACAAACAGAAAAGAAGCAATGGGTTTGTTTTCCTCGTTAAGTCCCGCTCTGGAGAACTTCACTGCATTAACCACCTGTTCCACTGCTTCGTCCTGTCCGAATATCTGACGTTTTAAATTCTTATCCAGCGTTGCCAGCCTCTCTGTCTCTGCCTTCTCTACGGTCCGTACCGGAATACGGCAGGTCTTGGCCAGAACCTCATCAATCAAAGACTTGCTCACCGTCTGACGCTTCTGTTCCAGCGGATGAAGGCGGCGATACGCCCCCGCCTCGTCAATCAGGTCAATCGCTTTATCCGGCAGAAAACGTTCATTAATAAAACGGCTGCTGACTTCAACTGCATGTTCGAGCGTCCCGGCTGCATACTTCACCCCATGATATTTTTCGTATCCGGACTTAAGCCCTTTTAAAATCTCAACGGTTTCTTCCTTGCCTGGCTCCTTGATATCTACATTTTGAAAACGCCGCACCAGGCTTTTGCTTCCGGAAAAATGTTTTTTATATTCCTCATAAGTAGTTGCGCCGATAAAACGGATATGGCCTGCTGCCAGATAAGGTTTCAGCAGATTCGCCGCATCCAGGCTCCCGCCGTTCACCGCCCCGGCGCCGACTATATTATGAATCTCATCCAGATACAGAATCGGCTGCTCTTCTGCCGAAAGTCCTTCCATGATTTCTTTAAACCTTTTTTCAAAATCGCCGCGATACTGGGTTCCGGCCAGCATCCCTCCCAGATCTAACGCGAACAGACGGGCGTTTAACAAAGGCTCTGGCACCTGTCCCTTCACCAGCCGCTGCGCCAGACCATAGGCCAGAGCCGTCTTACCCACCCCGGGTTCCCCAATATGAAGCACATTGTTTTTATCTTTCCGGCAGAGAATCTGTATCGTCCGCTCCATCTCTTCTTCTCTTCCAATCAGTGGATTCTGCTTCTGGCAGGTCTGGTTCATGTCCTCGACATATCCCCTCCATCGATGGCTTTTGGCATGTTTTTCTTCGGACGGTTCCCCCTCGCCGCGTTCCCCGGCATGTAAAGAAATCTCTTCCTCCTGGGAAACCCCGCCTCGTTCCGACGCCAGGCTTTCCCGGGATAATTCCCCGATCATTTCCACCAGGTCGACATCCTGTTTGGTGAGAAAATATACTCCGTAACTATCCTCTAGCTGCATCACTGCCGAAAGCAGATGGCTGATGCCGACTGCTGTCCGGCTGCTGGATATCGCCTGGCTTTCTGCCAGATAAAGGACCTTTTCCGTATCTGCCGTCAGACGGACTTCCTCCCCTTGCGCCATTCCGGCCTGTTCCTGCAAAAATGTCTGTAATTCCTGCCGGAGTTTGGACAATTCCCCGCCGCCGGCTTCATATTCCCGGCAAAAATCCGCATCGAACGTCATTCCATAAAGAAGATGTTCCGGCATAAAATAACGGTGGCGTCCTTCCCTTGCCAGACTCACCGCATATTCCATCACTTTCTGCATATTTTTAGTAAATTCCATTCCCTCGCCCTATCCTTTTCCCTCTCAAAATGATATGATTTTCCTTCCCTCACGGCGCACAAACAGCCTCCACTTTCAGAGGATACTTCTCCTCTCTTGCCCATTGTACCGCTTCCGCCGCCTTGGTCTGGGCGATATCTCTGGGATATACTCCTGCCACTGCATAGCTTCCTGTATGAATGCTCATCATCAGCGAGACCGCTGCCTGCTCTTCCTTATCAAAAATCTGCATCAAAACCTCAACCACAAAATCCATAGGAGTGAAATCATCATTGTAGATCAAAACCTGATACTGCCTTGGAATCTTTCCCCTGCTTTTTGTCTGCTCCCTTATGTTTTCCTTAATCGCCACTTTGCAATCACCCTCTCTGTCTGTACAGGCCTATCTTTTCTGATTTCTATTATATACGCAGGAAAGGATTTTGTCATTCTATTTTTCATATGGCTGCTTCCCCTGACAGGCCTGTCTATATTTCTGCAAAATCCAACAAAACGCGTCACCGGCACATTTTGCCGGATACCCCATAATAAAGAGCAGCAATTTTCCACATTGCTGCTCTTTCCTATCGTTTTATTTGCCGTCAAGGAGAATCATCTGCCCATCCTGGCATGCCATGGTAAGCACCCCGTCCGCAATACGGTAAGCATTGCCGTACAAGGCCGCTTTTCCATCGGCGCACATCATAAAGCTGCCATCTTCCAAAGCGTAAAACTCCCGGCCCATGCTGTCCGGATATGTAATTTCTTCCATCAGACGCAGGCCATCCAGAACATAATCTTTTACCATCTGATAATGAGGCAGGATCTTGTGCCGTGTCAGTCCCAATCCTTCTATAAAACGTCTGTACTGCGCATCGGCTGCCTCCCCCGTAAGTTCCGGCTGGGCATAAACTTCATCCGCACAGTTCATGCTCCCGGCACTGATCCCCATCACTACCCCTTCAAAATCCCCGATCCTCTCTTTCAGCCCGATCTGCTGGAAAAAACGGTTTTGAGTCGGCACATGACCTCCTCCCAATATCACGACATCGCTGGATCTGATCCATTCATCCAGCCGGTTTTCTGTAGTCCTCTCCAACAGCCTCATTGCTTTTGCTTCCATCCTGCTTTCCGCAAATACACGGGAAAAATATTCATTCATCTCCTGATTTTTCTCCGGTTCATCCGGAGTTGCCGTGATCAGAAGCACCTGCGGATTGGGCGGGCATGAATTCCGAAATTTTTCCAAAAATCCGTTTTTTTCCGTAAACGGCCCTGTCACCCATTTTCCTTCCACCTGAAACGAGGCATCCGGACTGCTGGTAAGAAACACAATCTTTCCTTTCCCTTTTTGCTCCATGGCTCCTCCTTCTGTCCGCTGTTCCCAGAGACGGCGCTTACCGCCTCATCTCTTCTGTCCCTTTCACTGCCCACCGATAATCTTCCAGCGCCTGCTGCAGATTCATCGCCGCGCTCCCCCGTTTTGCCAAGGCTTCCAGGTAATCCGCCTCTCCATTCAGATAGTCCGTCTGACTCAGCATCCCGGCTTGTTGCCTGCGCTGCAGCGACTCATAGATAATCCGAGCACTCTCATAAGCGTCTAAGGATGCCTGATATTCCAGCCTCGCTGTCTGAAGCTGCTGGTATATTGCAAGAAACTCCGCCTCTGCATTGCCCACCGCCTCTGTCTCCTGTGCGGATTTCCGGCTGATCTCAGCCGTCGTGCCTGCCCGCGAGTGGCGGACACTCTGTACGGAACTACTGTTATTAACGGCTTTTTCTTTATCTTCTTCATAATTCACCGCATCCACAGCTTCCAGATCCGGCTCAGGAATCGTCCCGATCACAACAGAGCCGTCATCTGGCAATCCCAGCATGGACAAAAGCTGAAAACGCATCTGATCTGCCTGGTGCTGATAGGAAGTCAGGAGATTGCGCTGACTGTCAAGACGGTCTGCCGCCTCCAGTACCTCGGATGATGTTGCCATACCTGCCGTTTGCTTTTTGACTGTGGCTGCATAAGAAGCCTCCGATGCCTGGACGCGCTTACTGCTGGCATTTACATTCAGTACCATCTGATTGTAGGAATTCATCACGCTTTGGGCGGCCATGGTAAAGGAATCTGTATTTTCTTCCACGGACAGGGCCCTCGTCCGCCGGTTCATTGACTCCAGCTGTCTCGACAGCCGTGCCGCCTGCGCGCCCAGGACTGCGGCGCTTGCGCGATAGGCAGCCTCCTCTTCCGTATCCTCATATTTCTCTGCCATAAACTTCATATAGTCCTGTTCCTCGCGCATCTGCTCCATCAGTTCCTGATAATTTTTCTTATTGCTCTCATAACTGTCATTTGCCTGCTGCAGGTTCAGGTTTCCCTCCAGCAAAAGCTGCCTTAAATTGTCATATTCCACGGTTTTGCCACTCTCGGCAAAGGCGGGAAAGGCCACCGCCGCAACCATAAACGCCGTCAAAAATACCGCACGCCGGATGGTTTTGCAAAAACGAAGTCCCCTTACATCCATCACGCTTCCTCCTTCTACCGCCACTGACGCTATGAGGCCTGGGCAAGGCCATCCAGAGACCATTGATAATCTACCATCGCCGTCAGAAGGGATAATTTTTTGGTACGGACATCCACCTCAGCAGTCAGATAGGAAGATTGCTGGGTCTGATAGGCATTGCGGGTAATCGTTCCCGCCGCCAGCTTCCTCTGTGCAGAATCCATGGAAATCTTTTCTAACTCAAACGCCTGAAGGGACTGTTCATAATTCGACCTTGCCAGAAGCAGGTTGGCATAGCCTGCCCTTACGTTGGTAGCAATAGCCTCCCGCTGATTCTTCTGTGTCTGCTGCTGGGTATTCCGGACCTTTTCCGTGCGGGCGTTCTGAAGCCGTTTTTCCGTCAGCTTCAGGCTGTAACTGTTAGCAATGGCTTTCTGAATATCCGCATCTACGTCAATAGCTTCTATCTGTGCCAGATCCGGCTCCGGCAATTCGCCGATCTCGACATCCACTCCATAACTCCAGCCCAGCATCAAGGTCAGGCTCTCTTTTGTCTTTGCCAGATTGCTCTCTGCCGAAAGGAGGGATGCTTCCGCCGAACTTACCGCTTCTTTGGCGCTGAGGACCTTTGCCTGCGTGGACATTCCGGCGCTCAGCCGGTTCTGTTCGGACTGGTAGCCGGTCTCTGCCTGTATTTTTCTCTGCCGCAGGCTGTCAAGGCTGTAGTATTGATTCCAATACTGAATCATCTGCTGCTGGGCCTGTTTTACCAGATTCGCCTCGGTCTGGTCGTACCCCAGCTTAATCGTCTCGCTGTCCTCTGTGCTCTCATCCCCCCGTTCCATCAGCTGATCTGCCTGGAGGCGGCTGTTCAGCACCGCCGCCATCTGACTGCCATAATTACTGTCATCCGAATCCGGATATTGGATATTGCTGTAAATATCATTCGCTGTATTGTAGTAGTCCTGCGCCACATCGTCCCTGCTTTTATCCTTTTCGTCCTGGTATGCAATATGGTTCTGCAGTACGGTATTATTGTACTCATGAATCAGTTCCGCGATCTCGTCATACTCCAGGTGGTCATCTCTTAAGGATGCCCATTTTTCCGCCGAATAGGCAAATTCCGGACTTTGCTGCGCCATCACCGGAAATGGTATCAGTGTGACAATCGCCGCAGCCGCAAGACACCTTGCTGTCCTTTTCTTTTGACTGATCCGATTTTTGTGCCTCATCCTGTCATTCCTCCTGTTTATGTTTCAAAGGCCGTTTTAAGTTCGCTGCCCCTGTACCAGTGTTTTGGCAATTTGTCTCCAACCGTATGAATCATACTAATACACTTATGATAATACACATCTTCCCTGGATGCAACCCTATATTTCTCCAAAAATCTTTCAATATTATGAAGCTTCGTTAAATATCCAGCACTACCCGCTTCTTTTTCCCGTTCATCAGTGCATAGTACACCGGAAGGATAAAGAGCGCCACCAGCACGCCGACCGTCAGTCCTCCGATATTCACCACTGCCAGTCCCTGGGTGGTCGAACCGCTGCTGCCAATGGCCAAAGCCATGGGGATCATAGACAGGATCGTGGTCAGGCTGGTCATAAGGATCGGCCTCAGACGCGTTGCCCCCGCTTCGATCAGGGCCTCCTGCAGAGTCATGCTCAACCGATACTGGTTGACTGTGTCCACATACAAAATACCATTGTTTACTACCGTACCCACCAGAAT
This sequence comes from uncultured bacterium, assembly GCA_947063875.1. GTDB lineage: Bacteria > Bacillota > Clostridia > Lachnospirales > Lachnospiraceae > Brotaphodocola. The sequence goes on along the minus strand of CAMSTY010000057.1, from coordinate 15,920 downwards.
CAAAAATCCCAGAATGGAAGTCATGCTGATCGTCACTCCCGTGATTTTTAAAAGTCCGAAAGAACCTACCAGGCTGAAAGGAATGGTGGTCATAACCATAAAAGAGAACTTCGGTGACTCAAACTGGGCGGACATCACTACAAATACCAGAAATACTGCAATCGCAATCGCCTGGTACAGGCCTGAGAACTCCTCCTGCATCATCCGGTTTCTTGAGTTTACCCCCCGGGTAATCGTCCCGGTCAGATTGGGATTTACCACCTCATTATCCAACACAGACTGGACGTTTCCACTGATATAATCCGCTGTGATCGTCACCTGGTATGCCTTATCGGATTTGCGGATGGAAGCCGGACTGTCCCGGAAATATATCTCAGCCACATCCGTCAGTGCAACATAACCGCCGGAAGGCTTTTTTAAAATAATCTGCTCAACCTGGGGGACCGTCCGGTACTCGTCTTCCGGATACTCTGCCCGGACACTGAGTTCCTGGCCGTCAATCTCAAGAGTGGCAATCTCCTGACCATCCAGATATTGTTTCACCGTTGATCCGATCTGAGAGACGGACAGGCCTTCTGCCGCTGCCGTCACCGGATCTACCCGTATTGCCACTACAGGCGCCGTATTTTCAATACTGGAATGGACGTTCATCACATCATCCCGCTCTGTCAGTTCCTTTACAATCCGGTTGCTGGCTTCCTGAAGTTCTCCGTACTGTGTTCCCTGCAAGATCGCCTCATATCCCCGGCTCCTCCCCATAAAACTCATGGACCTGGAGGCCGACACCTCGATCGTACAGTTGTCGATATCCACCATCTCTTCTTCCCATTGGCTTACAATCTCATCCGTACTCATCTTCCGGTCATCTTTCAGGTAAGCTGTGATGGAACCGCTGTCACTGTTAAAACGAAGCATATAGGATTCTACATCCTCATGCCCGGCCACAATTGCCTCCGCCCTCTCTAGCATATCATTCGCCAGTTCGCTCAAAAGTCCCGGGCGCGTCTCAATGCTGACCGAAATGGTCCCGGTGTCATCGGCAGTCATCAGTTCCGTCTCCATGCCTCTGGCCAGTACGACAGTGACAATAATGATTGCCACGGAAAGTCCCATAACGATAACTTTATATTTCAGAAATGCAGGCATGATTTTCCTGTACAGGACCTGTAAATGCTGTACAGGCCTGGACATGGGCGCCTGCTGACGTTCCTTCGGTTTATAAAGCATATAGGTCAGCGGCACAACCGACATGGCAGACAAAAGGGAAGCACACATACAGTATACAATCGTATAACCCATGGAACCGAACATCTGTCCGCTCATTCCGTTTAAAAATACCAGAGGGATGAATACCACGCAGGTAGTAATCGTAGAACCAATGATCGACTGTATTACAATATTGGTTCCCTCCAATGCAGCCTTCGCATACCCAAGCGCCCCTTTGTCCGCTGCCGTGTCCATGGCTCTGAAGCAGCTTTCCAGGACAACGATAGAGTTATCCACCATCATGCCCACGCCCAGCACCAGCCCGCTCATGGTGATGATATTCAAAGAAAATCCCATCTGTGTCATGACGATCAATGACATGAGAATGGATGTGGGGATCGAACTTCCTACAATCAGAGATGCCTTGAAATCTCCAAAAAACACAAAAATAATAATCATGGAAATGATAACAGCCAGAACCATGGTCACCGCCACATCCTGCAACGATTCCAGGATGGAGTCGGCCTCATCCCTTGCCACCCGGATCTCCAGGTCCTCGTCACTGTTTTCCAGCGCCGCGATGGCTTCTTTGACCTCTTCTGAAAGAGCCATGGCTGTACTGCTCTGCTGCTTTGTTATGGAAAGAGAAATGGTTTCCTGGCCGTTATAGCGGGATACGCCGCCTCTTTGCTCCTCCGTATAGTAAACATGGGAAATATCTTCCAGGTAAACCATCTTTCCGGAAGAGGTGACAATCGGCACCCTTAAAAGCGCGTCCAATGTGTTATTTTCAGCCATGGTGGACACAGAAAGTTCCAGATTGCCGGATACGGCGTCTCCGGACGGATAGGAAAGATTCGCTCCATTCATGGCGGAAGTAATGTCATTCATGGTCACATGATACTGCTCCATCATGTCAGACAAAAGTTCTACCCGTATGTATTCCGAGGAGCCACCCATAGTATCTACCTCTGCCACGGTAGCCAGACGTTCAAATTCCGGTACGACCACCTGATCCACGTAGTCATAAAGATTTTCCTGCGAACTGTGAGACACGGACAGCATAATATTGGCGCTGGCATTGTTGTTCATCCTCATGACCGACGGCTCCACATCCTCCGGAAGTCCCCGAATCCGGTCCAGCCCCTGCTTCAGATTTTCATATGCCTCATCCATGTCTGTGTCATATTCATATTCCAGCATAACCATGGTCCTGCCCTCACTGGTATTGGAAGACATGCTCTTTACTCCCTCCAGAGTGCTGACCTGATCCTCAATAGGCTGGGTTACCAGTTCATCCATATCTTCCGGACTGGTTCCGGAATAATTCGCCATCACGATCATCATCGGCTGGTCCGTGTCCGGCATCTGTTCCAAATCTGCACGGAACACGGAAGAGATACCGAATACAATCAGGCAAAGAAGCGCCATGAATACGGTAACCGGACGTTTTAATACAAGCCTTGTAATTCCCATTCTTTCTGCCTCCTTTACCTATGCCATCAGCGCTCCAAAAGAACCTGTGTTTTTTGCACTTCCTGGTTTTCTTTCTTCCTGGCCGCCCTCTGCTCCCTGAGAACCGGCTTCTTTAGCTCCATCATCCGGTCTGCCAGAACCCTTTTCCCCTCTGCCTTCTCCCCCGGGATTCCCTCTCTCAGCGTTGGCTCCTGTCCCATCGTCTGGCCCGCCCGGGGCATTCTTTCTTTCGGACTCCTCATCTGCTTCTCCTCTGAGACGGATTTTTGCCCCCTCGTACAGATTAGAACTCCATGTGCTTACTACCAGCTCGTCTCCGCTAAGCCCTGACAGAATCTGTGCATATTCCGAATCATACAGTCCTACTTCCACCGGGTTCATCCGGGCCACTCCATCCTGATACAGATAGACATATCCGTCGCCGCCGCTGTAATAAAGGGCGTCCACCGGGACCAGCATGGCATTTTCCGCCCGCTCTGTCACGAGGCTTAGCTTTACCGTACTTCCAATCGCAATCTCATCGGTCCCCTCCATCTGGGCCTTTACCTTAAAAAGGCCGCTGGATTCATCAACCATGTTGCTGATCTCACTGACGCTGCCCTTATAGATCTCGCCATTTTTGGCGACCTCCACTTCATCCCCCTCCCGGATATTTTTCATCATCCGCTGGGTCACAAAAAAGGTGATCCTGCTTTCTCCCTCACCGGCAATCACGCACAGCTGCGCCGACTGGCCGACCCTGTCATAAACCTCCACGTCACAACTCTCGATCCTTCCGCTGATAGGCGCCGTAACCGTACTGTATTCGACCTGGCGGTCATAAGCCATTTTTGCCGACTCATACTGAAGCCGCGCAGATTTCACCGAATTGGCATACTGCTCATATTCCTGATCCGACAGATCGCCGCCCTGGTATAGCACCTGCATCCGATTCAGATTATTCTGGGCCTGGGTCAGATTCACCTGGGCCGATTGCATGGAATTGCGGGCAGAGTCCACCTGATCCGTATCGATCTCGCAAAGCACCTGTCCTGCCGTTACCATATCTCCTGCTTTTACATGGACCGCAGTCACATCCCCCGAAGCCTTTGCATAGACATAGACCACATCCGCTGCTTCCACAGTGCCCGTCAGTCCGGTCGTCAGTCCCAGGTCCCCGGTTATCGGCTCTGCCGCCTTTACGACCGTCACGGAAGCCTCCTGGGCCATACCGCCGGGACCTCCCATGCCGCCCGGGCCTCCCATGCCGCCTCTGCCATTTCCTCCCTGCGAACCTTTGTTTACGAAAAAATATCCTCCTGCAGCCACCAATACGGCTACTGCGCAAACTCCTGCGGCGACTTTCTTCTTTATCATACTCTCAAGTTCCTCCTTCTTCCGGGAATCATTTATAAAATTTATGCCTTTTATCATTTTCCTTTCTCAAACAGAATATTGGAATTTTGTGAGAAATTTGTGAACGAACTGTGAGAAAATACGCAGAATTTGTGAAGACCCATTTCACAATTTCCCAAAACATGTTATACTGAACCTCACAAATACTGCCAATAAGAGGTAAATCACCATGCCAAACCTACTGATCACTGACGACGATATCCATCTGAGAAAACTGGTAAGAACCTACGGGGAACTGGAAGGATTTTGCTGTGAAGAAGCCGAAACCGGCGAACAGACACTGGAAGCGATCCGGAATATGCCTTTTGACATCATTGTCCTCGATGTAATGATGCCTGGCACAGACGGTTTTCAGGTTCTGGAAGAGATCCGCCGCACCAGCCAGGTTCCGGTTATCATGCTGACCGCCAGAGACGAAGAATATGACAAACTGAAAGGGTTTGAACTGGGGGCGGACGACTATATGGCCAAGCCTTTCAGCCCTAAAGAACTGATGGCGCGAATCGGGGCCGTCCTGCGGCGTACCGGTAAGAAACAGACCGATGTTATCACCTTTGGCGGATTGTCCATCACTCCGGATTCCCGCACAGTAACCATCCACGGAGAGAGGCTGGGGCTTCCCCCAAAAGAATTTGATCTTCTTTTGAAACTGTCCCAGAATGAACGGGTGGTATTAAGCCGTGAAAAGCTTCTTCAGACTGTCTGGGGATACAACTACTACGGCGATGTCCGTACGGTTGACACCCATATCAAGTCCCTGCGGGAACATTTAGGGCCATACCGGAAGCTGATTCAGACTGTGTGGGGGGTGGGATATAGACTTGAATACACAGAAGAAACTTAAGATTTCCGCACTGGGAAGCCGGATGGTATTTCGTCTCTGGTCCATCATGATGCTCCTGGTGCTGCTGGCGATCGGCTTTATGTGGATTGCCCAGATCTACCTGTTTGAACATAATTATGTAAAAGCAGCATTGGCAGAAACAGAGAAAAGGCTGGAACCTGTGATGAATGACCTTACCACCCAGGATATCGCTGACGACAAGCATCTTCTTCCTGTCATGAGCCATATATCCGGCGGGGAATTATTCCTGATGAACCAGCAGGGAAAGCTGATTCAGATGTATTCCAGCGGACACAGGATTAATATTCAGAAACAGTTAGATGAACGGGTGATCTGGAACATCATCATGAAACGGGAAGAATTCCAGGATCTGTTAGAGGGAAAGAAATACCGGGTGGTAGACCGGCGCCAGGACCGGATTTTCGGCTTTGAACTGGGATTTCCCGTTATATATGAAGGCAACCCCTGTTTTGTGATTCTCCACAACACGGTAATGCTTAAGACTTTCCTGGATTTAAACCGGCATCAGCTGATTTTGCTGACTATACTGCTGACAATCACCGCCTCTTTGTTAGCTTTTTTGCTGTCCCATCATTTCACGCGGCCGATTTTTCAGATCAAGGAGGCCGTCGACCGGCTGACTCACAACGATTTCCTGGCCCGCCCGGAATTAAAACGCAACGACGAATTGGGGCAGCTTTCGGATTCCGTGGAAAAGCTGGGACAGAAACTCCAGCAGGTTGACCTTCTTCGGAAGGAAGTGATTGCCAATGTCTCCCACGAACTGCGTTCCCCCCTTGCAGTCATTGGCGGCTATGCGGAGATGGTAAGGGATATCACCTGGAAAAACGACGCCCAAAGGCAGGAGGACCTGAATCTGATTATCAGTGAAACAAAACGGATGAGTGAGATGGTTACGGATATTTTGGACTATTCCCAACTCCAGGCCGGCTATATTCAGCTGAAAAAAGACTGGTACCATCTGTACGATATTCTGGAATCCGAGGTTACCCTCTGCCGCCCCGCCGCCGAACAGCACCAGATTCAAATATCCCTAAACTGTGAAGACAAAGATTTTTCTCTGTATGCGGATGCGCTGAAAATCAGCCAGGTCATCCGAAACCTGCTCTACAATGCCATTAACCATACAAAAGAGGGGGAAGCAATCACTATCACAGTCCGTCACTCCCCGGATTCTGTCTGCGTCGCAGTCAACAATCCCGGTGAACCGATCCCGGAAGAAGAGAGATTGCAGATCTGGGAGCGGTACCAGCGCAGCCAGCACCAGAGCGGGCGCCGTCTGGGTACCGGAATCGGTCTTTCCATCGTCAGCACTATCTTAGAGGCTCACAAAATGTCTTATGGCGTGGACTGTCAGGATGGCACGACCAGCTTTTGGTTCTCCTGCCCGAAATCATAAGTAAATGAGCCGGTCTCCTGCGGCAAAGCCGGCCTTATCGCTTTGGCAAGCGGCAAAAAGGAAGGGCCGGTTTTTCTGATCCGCACACTGCCATGGTCTTTCCTGTCATTTTCCGATTTTACTCGCTGTCCGCAGGAATTGCAAGATTTTCTTTCATCTTTTCCCTGGCCTGAAACCTTTTGTCAAAAAGTACGGCAATCCTCTCAACCTCTCCCTCGCTCATGGGAACCAGCATGTATTTCCCTTCCCTGTCTATCACCCCCGCAATCTCCAGAAAAATTTTCTCTCCTTCTTCCCCGTCCAGGCACACCTGCTCCCCTGTCACCTGATCACTGCCAAACAAAGCTTCTGCCAGGTCCCTGCTTAACACACAGGCATTTTCCCGTCCCGCAAGTCCATAAACGCCTGACAAAATCCGTACCGGAAACACCTGTTCCATACTGCCGTACACCTTAAGAAGCTGCGCGGTATCTGTTCTTCCAACGCCGACTGCATAAATTTCCTTCCTCCCCGCAAAGTTCCATCCTGCCATAGCCAGAATCCCCTGGCTGCCATCCCTCTCCTGATTTTCCCACTGCTTCATCCAATCAATATCCACTCCATATCCTCTGCAATTGACTTCTAACCGGCAGGGAGTGAAAAACAGGTACCGGTAAAGCCTTATCCCGGTCGCTGTCAGGATTACAAAGTTTGCCAGAAAAAACAACACCAGAAGATATCTGATTTTGATACTTATTTTGTTCATTTTTCTTTCCATTCTACGCATCAGGCACGTTTTAGAACTGGTCCACCGGCCGGACCCGGTCCCCTGCCCCGATCACCTGATTGCTGCCCACAATAATCTCATCCGAACTTAAGAGCGCGCCTTCCACGGCCGCCTCCGTGCTCCCCAGATAAAGAACCTGCACATCCACCCGTTCCGCCACAAATTCTTCTCCCAGAATCGCGTTTTTCGGACGCGCAACCAGACAAAAATATCCTTTCATATCCTTTCTGAGCCCCTGCAGCGAAATCACCTGCTGGTATTTCTCAGATTCCTTTCTGCATTCATATCCGGTCCTGGTTCCAAGCAAAATCTCAGTTCCGGACAATTCTGCCCGAAACACCCCCATGACCTCCCCCAACAGGTTGATCTGCTCAATTTCAGCCTGGATTTTTCGATTGCTTCCCGGAATGGCAATGGCAATCACATCTCCCATACTCAGCTTCTGGTCCTCCTTTTCAAATTCTCCTTCAAACCAGAAATTCCCCGACGCAATCATGACCCTTTCTTCTCCGGAACTGGTTTTTCCCGCCACAAGTTCCACCTCCACAGCAGTGCCTTCCAGGGGCGAAAAGACACGGCCCTCTTCTTCCATGATCTTCTCCAGCTCTTCCAGTTCCCGCTCTTTCTGGCGGATGTCCAGTTCTATCCCCTGTCTGACAAGCTGGGAAATCCGTTTCTTCTGCTCCTCGGAAAGCCTTGCATATTGATCCCTTTTGGCCGCTGTTTCCAGATCCAATCTGGCTCTTTCTACATTTTTGCCGAATGTGTCAAGCTTCTTTTCTTCCTCCTTGATCGCCCTGTCCTGCTGTCTGACCGCCTCCTCATAGGCCTCCAAAAGCGCGATCTGGGAACTGGTCTCCCCCTTGCGTATCCTTTCGTTTCTGTCGTCAATCAGATCCATCTGAACCTCCATATCCCCGATTCTGTCATCCCATTCCTCCTCTAGTTGAGCCAAATCCTCCCTGGCACGGGCCAGTTCCCTTTCTTTGCGGGCAATTTCCCCCTCTTCTCCCTCTGTCTTTTCCAGTTCTTCTAAGTCTTCCTCCAGGTCCTCCACCTTTCTTAACGCCTCCCTGAGCGCCGAAGCTTCGGAATTTCTTGCCGAGTGAAGTTCCTGCCTTGCCGCTTCCTCCTGTTCCTCCTGCTGTATCTGCAATTCTTCCTTAGTCATGGTGCGCTTCCGTTCGTACTCCTGACGCAGACGTTCCATCTCTTCCTCATGATCCTTTAAGCTATCCTCATACTCCTGCCGGGCCTGCGTAAGTTCTCTCTCTGCCATCTGAAGTTCCCACGCCGCCAGTTCGCTTTCCGTCACCTGGTCGTAGCTTTCTGCGGATATGATCTCCTTCTCCTTTTCCAGATACAGCTTTTTCAGTTCCTGTTCCATCTCTTCCTTTTTCCCGGCCATGGAATCCGGACTGTAGCGAAATAATTCCTGCCCTTCCTCCACCTGTTTTCCCGGTGAAACATCTACGGCCTCGATTCTGAGCCCCGGATAAACGCCGCAAAAGGAAACCTCCCGTTCTTTTACGGTCCCGTTTCCAATAACCGCCGTCTCCACCGTCTTTTCCTTGATCCAGGCAGTGACCACCTTAGGTACCGTAATGCTGTCATAAATCCGGGATATGATGGTACAGGCCACCATCAGCAAAAAGAAACCGGCAAATATCCGGCGGCAAATCCCCCTATTTCTTTCCTGCTTTTTATCCTTTCCCATGCCTATCCTCCCGCGCCCGTCCGGCCCCTATTCCTTCACCCCGGAAGCAGCCACTCCCTGTTCCAGTTCCCCTTCCCCGTTTAAGTACAGCAGTACCGGAGGCATCATCATCACAATCCCCGCCGCAAATGCCACCGAGGCCTTATCCTGCACAATATCCGGCAGATAAAGAGATAGCGGCCACAGGCTCCTATCTTTTAAGTATGCCATTGGCTGCTCTAATGCATTCCATCCGTCAATAAAACTCAAAGTCAAAGCTGTGACAATCCCGGGACTGCCTGCCGGAATCCCTACAAGAAAAAAAGCCTGTCCTTCTCCGGCTCCATCCAGATAAGCGGCCTCCAAAAGTGTCTTGGGAACTGCCTCAAAAGACCGGGTCATAATAAAAACCGGAAAAGCAGACCAGATTCCTGGCAGAATCAGCGATAGATGAGAATTCAAAAGCCCAAGACGATCCAGAACCAGGTAATTGGATACCTGCGTCACCTGAAAAGGCAGGACCATCAAAAGTATATAGAATAAAAATAGGCCTTTTTTTCCGGGAAATTCAAAACGGGCAAATGCCCATGCTGCCGGAACCCCCACCAGAAACTGGCCAAACAGCATAGGAAATACCTGAATACAGGAATTCCAGAACATCACAAAAAATCCGGGAGACCGAAACAGCAACTCGGCAAACGCCTCCATCGTCGGATAAGATGGTATGAGGGAAGCCCTCACCGGCGCCATGCCGATTCCCATAGGTGACAGATAACGCCATAAAAGTTCGTCTTTTGGCATAAAAGAAGCCGAAACCATCAGGATCAGCGGAAGCCAGACTGACAGGCAGGCAAAAGACAGAAAGGCGGTCCGAATACAGGCATTGCCTCTTTTTGACCCCTTAATTTTCCGAAAAACGTCGGGCATTATCTGCTCCTTTCTTTGTTTCTTCCATATAGCAGCAATTCAAAAACAGCAGCAGCAGCCAAAGCCGCCAGCACCAAAAGTACTGCCGCCGTACTCATTTTCTGTACATCCAGCGTCAAAAACCAGTGTCCGAAAAGATGGGGAATCATATAAATGGTCTGATCCGGATAGCTTCCGGCCAGAAGATACGCCTCCCGATACACCCGGAACGAATTCACAATGGATAAGATTACCACCAGTCCCATGGTTTTTTGAAGGCAGGGAAGGGTGATATACCAGATCTGCGCCAGTCCTCCCGCCCCGTCCACCCGTGCCGCATCGTAAAGACTTTCGGGTATTGCGCTTAATCCCGCCAGCCACAGCAGCATGTCATAGCCAATATTTTTCCACAGATACGTCACAACCAGAACCGAAAATGCCGTTTCCCCATGAACCCAGTCCACATTTTGGATCTCCCCGCTGATTCCGGATAACACCTGATTCAGGATTCCGTCCATGCACAAAAAAATTTTCCAAACCAGCACTACAGCAGCTGCCGGGATAACCATGGGAAGGACCAGGCTGGTCTTAAAAATCCTCCGGCCCTTCCCGGCCCGGTAAACAAGCAGTGACAACACCAGGGACAAAACAAAAAGCAATGGGATCGCAGTCATTAAAAAATGCAATGTATTCCTGGAGGCCAGACGGAACGCCTCGTTTTTCCAAACCAGCCCATAGTTATCCGTCCCCATAAACGTTTTTCCCATGGCATCCAGGAAAGAACGCCGCACCACATCCACAAAGGGCAAAATCATAAAGACAAACACCCCTGAAAGACTTGGCGCAAGAAACAACACGGACAGCCAAGCCTGCCTCCTTTTGCGTTTCATGTTCCTCCCTCCTGAATATTTATCCCTGTTCCGCCTGATATAACGCAATCTGGCGATAGATCGCCCCTGCCGCCTGCTCTGCTGTCGCCTTTCCATCCAGATAGTCCGCGGCCCCATCCACAATCATCTTCATCACCGTCTCATCCATCCTGACCGGCACGGAAACGCTCCGGATCAATTCATATATCTTCTCTCTTCTCTCCAGAACAGGCCAGCTGCCGGATATGGAATAGTCTTCATAACCGGTGCTAACAGAATAATTGGGCCGGTCGTTTTCACAGTTGATCCGCTGGGCCTCCAGTCCTATGGGAAATCCGTCGTATAATTCCTCCTTCTGCACCTCCGTATCAAATATCTGCCGCACGAACTCCTTGGCCAGTTCCGGCTGGGATGTCGCCATATTCACTCCCACCAGCACCTTCGGAAAATAAATGCCGCCGATGCTTTCCCTCTGGGCCTCCGGATGCTTCTCCATCACTGCTTCCGGAATAATGGCGCTATACATCCCATCCAGGTTCGATGTGCCGCATCCGCTTCTTCCCTGGTCAAAGTCGGTTTCCGTATTGCGGATTCCATAAGGCGCCACATTATTTCCCGTCCGAAATCTTTCCAGTTCTTCCTCCGTAAACATACTCTTTGCCCCGTTTCTTTCGGCCAAAGTTTTCACGGATTTTAAATATTTGACAAGCATCTCCTCTGCCAGTGTCCCATCGTCTCCAAACATTTCTTTGTAATGCGTATTTGCAACCATACGAAGGAGGTTTTCATAAGTGGTCGTGTAGATCAAAGGCACGTCGCCCTCATATCCGGCCATGGCATCCAGGCTTTCCATAGCGCGGATCGCAGGTTCCGTTCCCATGATAATCGGCACGGATATTCTGGCCGGCATCTGATAGATCCCTCCGTCTTTCTCTGTAAATCCTGCCACCACCTGCTCCATCACCGGGTTTTCCTTTTGAATCCTCTCAAACACCTCTCTCAAATCCATGAGAATCCCTTTTTCCTGATAGGCTCTGGCCGGGAGTCCGTCCAAAATCAGCACATCAGCACCCTGGCCGCCCAAAAGTTCCGTGTTCAGCGCCCGGATCGTTTCTTCCGAGACCTTTCCATCCTGATTTGCTCCATTCAGCAGTTCCACCTTCACCTCCGGATGATTTTTCTGAAACAGGGAAGCGGCCTGGCGGACCGTAGAATTATCCTCGAGTCCATACACTGTCAGAGTGACAGGAGGCGCCGCCGCCATGTCAGGATCATAAGCATAATGGCAGAGCATCATGCCCTTTCCGCCCTGTGCTACAAAAGCACCGTAATAATCCTCCTTTTCTCCTTTCAGGAATGTCTGCAGATACATATTTCTCATCCCCATGGTATTTAAGCTTCCGTCTATCAGAAGTTCCCACAGGCTCCCCCCTTCATTCACATGGGCAAGGCCATCCTCACTGGCCGCAAAAACCCCACCGTCTCCATCTCCGAAAAGAATCAGGCCCTCATCCGTCTCTGCATCCATTCCCTCATACGCAATTGTCTCAATCAATTGTCCGCTTTTTAAGCTGTAGCGGGCTACTCCGCTGTCAACCCGTGTTACAAATTCCTCTTCCGTCAGATATCCCGTACTGCTCTCAGAACTCCCGTTCCATGCCTTTTCCATGGAAAACATCTTTTCTCCATCCGGCCGGTAACAGACTGCCGTCTCGAATCCGTGAACCAGAATGTTTCCATCCTTGCCCACTTCTATTTTTGTCGGAATCAGTCCGTAAGTCCTCCCTTTTTCAGGCTGAAACGCCTCCGGAATCATGTCTGCTCCGGGGCCGTCATCCTGAACCTGATACAGATGGCAGATATACCCGTTTTCCGTAGTCATGGCGCTGAAATAATAATTTCCATCCAGGCCGTAAAAGACGCGCCGTATCTCCACAGAAAGGTCCTGGGGTTTTACCCGGTCCCACCATCCCTCATCTTCCTTCCAATCCTCTTCTTCCCGCAGAAAGCGGCGCACACCGGTTATATTTTCCGCCTTGTCCCTTATGGAAGTGTACAGTTCCAGCTTGTCGTCCCGGCCGTAAAACAGGGATACGAATCCATCCTGCGCCGCTTTCTCAGGAAGAGGGATTTCCGTTTCCACATACCGCCCCATTGCCACCGGACGGTCAGAGCCGCCGTCTTTTCCCGTTTCCAGCACGTCTCCTTTTTGTCCGGGCAGGCCGTCTTCCTTCCTATTCTCCATTCCGTCAGATTCCTGTCCATTCCCGGCACTGCCGCAGCCGCTTAGCATCGCGGCCACAAGGCCCGCCGCCGTAACCATAGCCATCACAGACTTTATCGTCTTTTTTTTCACGATTATCCTCCTCGTTCTCCTGATTTTTAGCATAAACTAATCATACCATCCCAATCTCTAAAAAAACTGGAAAAAAGCATGATAAATTTAAAGATTTTTTAGAGAATTATGTGTTACACTGAATATAGTAAAATCCTTGCCAAATGGAGAATCATATGCGAATTTTAATGATTGAAGACGATAAAGACCTATGTAAGAATATTTCTCTTTCCTTGCAGAAGTCCGGCTACGAAACCGACTGCTGCCACACCGGAGCAGATGGACTGTTTCTGGCCAGAAACCATCCCTATGACGCCATTATCCTGGACCGCATGCTTCCGGAAACAGACGGAATGACCGTCTTGGAATCCCTGCGCCGTCAGAATATCTCCACTCCCATCATCCTGGCCACCGCGTTGGACGGGCTTCACAACCGGATCGACGGTCTGGATGCAGGTGCGGACGACTATCTGGTAAAGCCTTTTGCCGTAGAAGAACTGATGGCAAGACTGCGGGCTGTCACCAGGCGCAGTACAAACCTGATCCATTCCAAAAAGCTTACCCTATCCGGACTTTCCCTGGACCCGGAACAGCGCCTGCTGGAATACCAGGCCGCCTCCTTCACTCTGTCCAAACGGGAATCCGCCCTTTTGGAGTTTTTCCTCCGCAATCCCCGACAGACCCTGCCCCGCAGCAGGATACTATCCTATGTGTGGGGTTCCTGTTCCGAGGTGGAAGACGGCAACCTGGACAACTATATTCATTTCCTTCGCCGACGCCTGAAAGCAACCGGCGCTCCTGTCTGCCTCACCACAGTCCACGGAGTCGGCTACCGGCTGGAAGAAAGGACTTCCCTATGAAAAGTCTCCACCGTCGCCTCACCTGGCTTTACACCATCACTACCGGCATGATCCTCACCATGGCTCTTGCAGGCTTTTTCATGCTGCGCATAAGAGAGACCCGCCAGGCACAGCTGGACTCTTTCTATATACTCTGGAACAGCCTTTCTTCCCGCTTATCCTCTGACACGGCTATCTCTCACAGCTTTCTGGCCCAGGTCGAAGTGGACAGCCAGTCGATCATCCACATAGAAGAAAACGGTACCCCGCTCATTTTTTCCGGCTCCTGGACTCCTGCCACAGAGCGGCAGATTTTGATTGAGCGAGCAAAAAAACAGGCGAATGCCCAGGGGATTTCCACCTCCACAGCCCCTGTCTCCTCATCCTCCTTAGCCAGTACGCTGCTTACCATAGACGGAGAGAACCAGGACCAATACTACGCCATGGTCCTGGTTCTCTCTCATAAAAACGGCGTCAGAAGCCTGTGCCTGGTCTCCTGTCTGCCGCCCATCCTCAAAACCCTCAAAAAGACTTTGTTTGTCCTTTTCGGGCTGGATCTGGCAGGAATCTTGTGCCTTCTTTTTTTCAGCTGGAACTTTGTGGAATGGTCTCTGCGGCCGGTAGAGGAAAGCCGCAGAAAACAGGCAGAATTTATCGCTGCCGCTTCCCATGAACTGCGCTCTCCCCTGGCTGTGCTTCGTTCCGGCTGCGCCGCCGTCCTTGCCGCGCCCACCCAAAAAGAAACCCTCTTAAAAACCATGGATTCAGAATGCGCCCGAATGTCCCGCCTCATTGACGACATGCTTTTTCTGGCTTCTGCCGACGCTAAAACCTGGGACATTCGCCTTGTGCAGACAGACATGGACACACTGCTTATTGAAACTTATGAAGCCTTCCTTCCCGCCTGCAGCGACAAACAGATTGCCCTTCGTTTGGAACTGCCAAAAGAGCCACTGCCCCTCGCGCTTGCAGACCCGGAACGGATTCGCCAGATTCTTTTCATTCTTCTGGACAATGCCCTATCCTATACTCCCGCAAACAAGGAAATCCGAATCCACGCTTCTCTTAACAGCGATTTCCACCCCCGCACACTGGCCAGTGCCCAGTATCTGGCTTTACAGGTAATTGACCAAGGATGCGGTATCCCGGATGACGTAAAAGACCATGTTTTCGACCGCTTCTACCGGGCCGATAAAGCCAGAAGCGGCAAAACCCACTTTGGTCTCGGTTTAAGTATTGCCAAAGAACTGGCCAAACTCCATAAGGGGACTATCACCATAACCGACAATCCCGGCGGCGGCAGCTGCTTTTCCCTCACGCTTCCCTTGTAGCATCTTATAGACCGTCTACGGATATGACTCCGTCCACTTCCGCCAAGCTCTGCGCATAAGTGTCCTTATTCATATTTTTTCTCACGCAGGCTGTCACCAAAACGTTGAAAGACTGGCCGGCAGCCTTAGGGTTCTCCACATTATACATATCTACCTTGCATCCGTCTGATTTTATTTTGTGAATCAGACGGGCCACAGCCTTGCCGTCATCCACCTCGACATAAAGCGTCATATACCGGGAATAGTGATAGACCCGCTCTTCAATCATAGGGAGCACATGAAGACTGAAAAGCAAAACCAGCGTCACAATCACCGCACCATCAATAAAGCCGATTCCCACTGACAATCCCACACAGGCACAGACCCACACGCCGGCCGCCGAAGTCAGTCCCTTTACCTGATGCCTGGAAACCAGGATGGAGCCTGCCCCTAGAAACCCGACTCCGCTTATAACCTGGGAAGCCATCCTGGAAATGTCGATCCGTTCCGGAAATTCCATGTACATATACTGGGCAGTCAGCATAATCAAAGTCGAACCCAGGCAGACAGCCGCGTCTGTTCTGGAACCGGCCCCCCGTTTTTTGACTCCCCGGTCGATTCCAATGAGGGAGCCAAGGAGCAGAGAGACCAGGATGCGTATCAGTACATGGAAGGGTGTCCATTCTGTTAAGGATGAGAAAAACATGTAATCCCCCTTTCTCTGATTGATAGAAAAATTATACCTTTTTTGTGGGGATTTTTCAATTCCTGCTGATTGGAATTTGGGGAGGCGACGGGAAGTTGGTTGAAAAAACAGGCCAGGGGTTGGCAGGGTTTGGCTCCCGTTTCCGGGGCAAG
>CAMSTY010000056.1 GCA_947063875.1 uncultured bacterium | reverse complement strand
GCAAAGGCGCCATTACCACTTTAAAGACCGTGCGCCGGGTGAGGAATGAGTTGGGAGGGAAGACGATTCTGGGGGTTTCCAATATTTCCTTCGGATTGCCGGTGAGAGAGAATATTAACGCGGCATTTTTTGCCATGGCGCTGCAGAACGGACTGAGCGCCGCCATCATCAATCCCAATTCTGACGGGATGATGCGGGTTTATCACAGCTTTCGGGCACTGATGGATCTGGATAAAAACTGCGGGGATTACATCCAGGCTTATGCAGAAGAGGCGGCAAGAAAAAAGGCGGAAGCAGCCGCCGGGAAAGGTTCTGCCTCAGGCCGGACGGCAGCTTTAAGCCAGAGAAACTCCAAAGAAGAAAAAACGGCAGGAGGCAATGAGATGCTCTCCGGCTCAGGGACAGAAAATTCTCTGGCGGCCAGCATTGAGCGGGGGCTGAAGGAGCAGGCGGTGCGGGCGGTGCGGGAACTTCTGACAGATAAGGACCCTATGGAACTGATTAATCAGGAAATGATTCCTGCCCTGGACCGGGTGGGCAAAGGCTTTGAGGCCGGGACGATTTTTCTTCCGCAGCTTCTGATGAGTGCGGAGGCGGCTAAGGCGGCTTTTGAGATTGTCCGGGAGGTTTTGCAGGCATCCGGAAGCCGGCAGGAGAAAAAGGGAGATATTATTTTGGCGACCGTGAAGGGGGATATTCATGATATCGGGAAAAATATTGTGAAGGTTCTTCTGGAGAATTATGGCTATGAGGTGCTGGATTTGGGGAAGGATGTACCTCCGGAGAAGATTGTGGATCTGGCAGTGGAAAGACGGGTAAAGCTGGTGGGCCTAAGCGCACTGATGACAACAACCGTTCCCAGCATGGAGGCGACCATAGTCCTGCTGAGAAAGAAAGCACCATGGGCGAAGGTGATGGTAGGAGGAGCCGTGCTGACGAAAGAGTATGCGGATTCCATGGGAGCGGATCAATACTGCAGGGATGCCATGGCGTCAGTCAATTATGCGGAGGGGGTTTTCGGGGCAGAGTGATTGCCAGGAAGCAGCAGCCCCGCCGTTTGCCGGATTGTCCATAGCTACGTTTACATGCCCCACATGAACAGAAACCGGATTTTCCGGAATTGCCCAAATTGCCCGGAAGCGGAAATTTGCCCTTGTAATTAGGCATATCTTTGGGTAGAATAGTAATAGGCTGAATTTGGGATTCTCTCAGAACAGGAGAGATGAACATGAAAAAATTACTTGTGAAAGTTGTGAAATATGGAAAAATTCTGGCTCTGTTTTTGCTGGTTGTGGTGGCGGGATGCTCCTACAGCTGCGGCAGGCATAAACCGGGAGAGCAGCTGACAGGATTTCAGACGGAAGAGCAGGAAGAATCCCGGAGGGCAGAAGAGCAGGCTGGGTTTCGGAAGGCACAAGAGCAGGAAGAATCCCGGGAGACAGAAGGGCAGGATGGATCTTGGGAGCCAGGAAAAGAGGAGAAAAAGCTGGAAGAAAGCCAGCAGCTGCAAAATGCTAAGATGCCCTGTTTTGTCCATGTCTGCGGCGAAGTAGAGAACCCAGGAGTCTATGAGATGAAAGAAGGGCAACGGGTATTTGAGGCAGTTGATGCGGCGGGAGGATTCAGCGAAGAGGCAGCCCGGGATTATCTGAATCTGGCAGAACTGGTGTGGGATGGCATGAAGCTAGAGGTGCCAAACAGCAAACAGGTACCGGACAGGGAATGGACGGCGCCGGCCGGAGGCTCCCCGGCGGCTGCGAAAGCAGCAGGGGTGCGGCCGGAGGATATGTCTGCCGGGAAGGTGAATATCAATACGGCGACAAAGGAAGAACTGATAACGCTTCGGGGGATCGGAGAGGCAAAAGCAGAAGACATTATCCGCTACCGGCAGCAAAGAGGCGGATTTGAACGCATTGAAGATATTATGGAGATATCCGGAATTAAGAATGCGGCGTTTGAAAAAATAAAGGATGACATCACTGTTTGACAGCAGGCGAGGGGGAAGGAAATGGCAAAGATTCTGGTTGTGGACGATGAGAAACTGATTGTGAAGGGGATTCGTTTTAGTTTGGAACAGGATGGTATGGAAGTAGACTGTGCGTATGACGGAGAAGAAGCGATTGAACTGGCAAAGCAGAATGAATATGACGTAGTATTATTGGATATTATGCTGCCGAAATTTGACGGATTTGAGGTATGCCAGACGATTCGCGAATTCTCGGAGATGCCGATCATTATGCTGACGGCAAAGGGCGGTGATATGGATAAGATTCTGGGACTGGAATATGGCGCCGATGACTATATTACCAAACCGTTCAATATACTGGAAGTGAAGGCCCGGATAAAGGCGATTATGCGGCGCAATTCCAGAAGATTAAAAAATGGACGCCAGGAAAACAGGATGCTCACAGCCGGGGATTTGAAGCTGGACCGGGAAGGCCGCCGGGTGTTTATCGGAGAGAAGGAGATCAATCTGACTGCCAAGGAGTTTGACCTGCTGGAACTTTTTGTGTGCAATCCCAATAAAGTGTACAGCCGGGAGGCACTGCTGTCCCTGGTATGGGGCAATAAAGCGACGGAGTCCGGGGATGTGCGTACGGTGGATGTGCATGTGCGGCGGCTTCGGGAGAAGATTGAGCCAAGTCCCAGCGATCCCAGATATGTGCATACAAAATGGGGTGTCGGGTACTACTTTCAATGGAATAACCATTAAGAGAACAGAAGAAAGCCAAGAAATAGAATGAAAAGATGAATAGCTGCCTTCGGAAAAGTGTCTTATTTTTCTGAGGGCAGCTGTTTTTAAATTACTTCCTGGTAAATATTGTAAAAAAGTATGGAGAGACAATCGTTTTGTTCTAAATAGAGAAAAGTTCATTGAACCATTCATGAAATCTGATTGCAGAGCGCTTATGGAGGCAGGGAATCCGACTTTGAAAAATAAAGTTATGCGACCGGAGGCTTAGACGGGGTTGTTGTTTTCGGCTGTCTTAACAGGAATGCAAATTGTAATTTCCTCTTTTTTATGGTAAGATACAAGAAAGAATGCGCCGCAAATAAAACAGGCGAAAATGGAAACAATGGGATAGAGGTGCCTGCATGGAATGCAGCAGTGGCTTGGATTTGCCAGGGTTTAATGGGATTGCGGCCATTTGATAATAAAAAGGATTCAGAAAAACAGGAAAATAGAAAAAGGAGTTAAAGTGCATGGATATTATCATCAGGCAGGTAATGCCGGAAGATCTGGATGCTGTGGCCCGGGTGGAGGCAGTCTGCTTTCCGGAAGCAGAAGCCGCGTCCCGGGCTTCTTTTGAACGGCGGATTGAGACATTTCCGGAAAGCTTTTTTGTGGCAGAAAAGGGAGGCGAGATTGTTGGCTGTATCAACGGCTGCGTGACAGATGAGAGGGTGATCTGTGACGAGATGTTTGAGGACAGCGGATATCATAAGCCGGATGGGACTTATCAAAGCATTTTCGGGTTGGGTGTGGTGCCGCAGCTGCGCCGGCAGGGATTGGCAAAACGGCTGATGGAGCATCTGATTGCAGACGCCAGAAGCAAGGGAAGAAAGGGCCTGATCCTTACCTGTAAGGACAGGCTGATCCCATATTACGAGAAATTTGGCTATCGGAATCTGGGGGTTTCCGGGTCGGTGCACGGAGGGGCAGTCTGGTATGACATGATTCTGGAATTCGATTCTAGCCCGTTGGGAAAGAAGGAAAGCGAGGGATGAGATGAAGAAGAAAGCGCCTGAGGGACGATGGAGGAGACTGGACAACACGGCAAAGATATTTCCGGTAATTGCAAATGAGAATATGAGCCAGGTGTTCCGGATATCGGTAACATTAAAAGAAGAGATTCAGCCGGAGGCGTTGCAGCAGGCGCTGGAGGATATTCTGCCCCATATCCGGAATTTCCGCGTGAGGCTGCGTCAGGGACTTTTCTGGTATTATTTTGAGGAGAACAGGCGAATTCCGCAGGTGCAGAGAGAGTCCTCTTATCCCTGTCGTTATATTGATCCTTATGGGAACCGAAAGTTTCTGTTCCGGATTACTTATTATGAGAAACGGATTAATCTGGAGGTGTTTCATGCCCTGACGGATGGCCTGGGGGCTGTGAGCATGCTGAAAGACCTTACCAGGAGATATCTGCAGCTGCTTCATGGCGATGAGAATGAGTTTTGGAAAAGCGAGGATGGGAAGACGCAGAAGGAACAGGAATTTTCTGTGGTAGACAGTTACCTGGAGAACTACCGGAAGGTTTCGCGCCGCAGGTACAGTTCACATCCGGCTTACCGTCTGGAGGGGAATTATCTGCCTCTGGGGACAGGCCAGGTGCTTCATGGATATGTGAATACCGGAGAATTGAAGAAGGTGTGTCATCGGTATGGCGTCAGCATCACCAAGTATCTGGCCGCGGTGCTGATCTGGTCGATCTGGCAGGAATATCTGGATGGAAAACCCTGGAGCGAACCGGTGGTGCTGAACCTTCCTATCAATCTGCGGGCGTTTTTTGATTCGGAGACAATGGCGAATTTCTTTGCGGTGACGATGATCGGATATCTGTTTGACAATCCGGACGTAAGCTTTGAGACGCTGCTTGGAAAAATTTCACGGCAAATGGACAGAAAGATTGATAAAAAGCGTCTGGAGGAAAGTATTTCCTATAATGTATCGAGAGAGAAAAAGTGGTATCTGCGGGTGATTCCCCTGGTATTGAAGCGGCTGGCGTTAAATCTTGTTTTTCGCCTGAAAGACCGGGCTTATACCATGACGCTTTCCAATATCGGAGTGGTCCGGATGGAACCGGAATATGAAAGGGAGATAGAGCGGTTCCATCTGATGATTGGCGTGTCCCGGAGGCAGCCGTTAAAGTGTACGGTCTGCGCTTATGGGGAAGAAGTGGTGATTACCTTTACTTCCGTATTTTCGGACAGCCATTTGCAGAGAAGATTTTTTGACAAGCTGAAAGAGGAAGGGATTCGAGTGCAGCTGGAGGGAAATGAGCCTTCTTCAGCCAGAAAACGTGATATGTATCCCCGCATCCGTAAGGTTCTGATTCTTCAGAAAGGTGGCGAGGCAAAGGCATCACGGATGGTAAAACAGGTCGGACAGACTGGCGGTGAGGCCGCGAAAGGCCTCAAGGGTTATCTGGCGGGCGAGAAGGATTGGAAGGAAGAGTTGCGGCGGCGGCTGCATTTGTGACAGGAGGATTTATGAGAACAGATAAAGTCAGCCTGAGCGGCAAACTGGTGCGGGACATGATACACAACATGATGGATTCTGCCATGGGGCGCCGGATTCAGACCGGCGAACTGCGGATGAATCCGGTAGAATCGGCCTGGGTTTGTCCGGCCGGGTATGAGTACGAGATCGTGGAACGGGAAAATTTTCTCATGGAATATCTGCGCCCTGCCCATGTGAGTACGGGGCGGGTGATTCTGCAGCTTCACGGGGGCGGCTATATCGGACCTATGAAGAATATATACCGGGATTTCGCAGTCTGCTATTCCAAGAGGAGTATGGGAGGGGATGTACTGACAATCGACTACCGGGTGGCCCCGGAGTATCCGTATCCGGCAGCGCTGATGGATGCCTTAGAAGCATATCAGTGGCTTTGGGAAGAAAAGAAATATGCACCAGATAAGATCGTTGTGGCGGGTGATTCGGCAGGAGGAGGCCTGGCGCTGGCGCTTACGATGTATCTGCGGGATCATGGGATGGCATTGCCGGCAGGGTTAGTATTGATGTCTCCTTGGACAGATTTGACATGCAGCGGAAAGAGTCATGAGACAAACTTTCACAGAGATCCTCAGTTTGGAGGAACAACGGATAATCTGCTCCATAACAGTTCCTATATCGGGGATGCTGATCCGACAGATCCTTATCTGTCGCCAGTGTTCGGAAATTTTGAGCATATGCCGCCGGTTTTGATGCAGGTGGGAAGTGAGGAAGTACTGTTAAGCGATACGCTGACTGTGGCCGGGCAGCTTCGTGCGGCAAAAAGCAAACGAAGAGTGTCCGTGTATGACGGAATGTTCCATGAATTTCAGATGGCGCTGCGCCTGATTCCGGAGAGCCGGGAGGCTTGGGAGGAAGTGGGTACATTTTTGGAGATTATTTATGGAATCCAGCGAAAACCGGAAGGCAAGGTGGTGAAGCGGGTGAAATCGGGCAGACGGCAGAGGACAGGACAATGAAGATTACTCTGGTGGCAGTAGGAAAGATTAAGGAAAAGTTTTTTGCAGACGCAATCGGGGAATATGGAAAAAGGCTGAGCAGATACTGCAAATTGGAGATCATACAGGTAGCAGACGAGAAGACGCCGGATAAAGCCAGTGAGGCGCAGGCAAGACAGATTAAGGAAAAGGAAGGGGAACGGGTCCTGGCACAGATTAAAGAGGGGAGTTATGTGATTGCCCTTGCCATCGAGGGGAAGATGGCAAGTTCCGAGGAACTGGCAGAGAAGATGGAGAGGCTGGGCATCGAAGGAAAAAGCCAGGTGGTGTTTGTCATCGGCGGTTCCCTGGGACTTTCTGAGGCGGTGATGCGGCGGGCAGACGAGAACTTGAGCTTTTCCAGGATGACCTTTCCTCACCAGCTGATGCGGGTGATTTTGTTGGAGCAGATTTATCGAAGCTATCGGATTATAGCGGGGGATCCATATCATAAATGAGGGCGAAAAAGAACGGAAGTTCTGAAAAAGGAGATTGTCCTGAAGGATGAAAGGAACGTTTCCAGGCAGAGCATGTTATGGATATCCATGCCATAAGTAAAGGCAAGTGAGAATACATAAAGGGAGGTTTTTGGAAATGAAACCGGAGGACAGATTAAAATATGCAAAACGTGCGTTAGATGGTATTGCATTAGGGGATTGTTTCGGCCAGACTTTTTTTGTGCCGGATCAGGCCGCCTGCCAAAGGATAAAAGACAGGGAGATTTTAAATGAGCCGTGGCATTTTACGGATGATACCGTAATGGCGATTGGGATTTACCATATCCTGGAAAAGCATGGGGGAATCGATCAGGACGAATTAGCCAGGGTTTTTGCCCGGAATTATGCGTTGGACTGGCATCGGGGATATGGAGGAACGGCACATTCCATTTTGCGCAGTATCGGAGAGGGAAGAGACTGGCGGGATGCTGCTTCAGGGGCGTTCGATGGAATGGGTTCTATGGGAAACGGAGGAGCGATGCGGGTTGCGCCCATAGGCGCTTATTTTGCAGATGATCTGGACAAAGTCCTGTACCATGCCAGGGCATCTGCGGAGGTTACACATGCACATATCGAAGGGGTCGCAGGCGCAATGGCGGTTGCCGTTGCAGCAGCGTTGCTTTTGAATAAAAAGCAAGGGAGCTATCCCGGAGAGGGAACTGCTTTTTTGCGTGATGTTGCAGATCCGTTGCCGGAAAGCGACACCAAATATAAAATATTGTCTGCGGTTTCTATTCCAAAGGAAAGCAGCATAGATTTTGTGGTTTCCGTATTGGGAAACGGAATGAAACTGACGGCGCAGGACACGGTTCCGTTCTGCCTTTGGTGTGCGGCATATTTTTATGCTTCGATCGAGGAAGCATTGTGGATTGCTGTTTCCGCTTTGGGCGACAGAGATACCATATGTGCCATCGTAGGGGGGATGGTTTCTCTTTTTGCAGACGAAATTCCGCAGCAATGGATGCGTTGCATGGAGCATCCGGAAGAATCTGAATTTTTTGATTAGAAGATTCTCTTTTGGGAAAATGTAAATGAGTCGGTACACTAGGAAGGCGATACACTGCTGTACGGGGCAAAAAGTATCTTTTTCTGAAAAACAGCCGGAAGATACTTAATTGCCGGCGGAAACAGAGGGATCAGGTGAAAATATTTTTGCTGAACACAAATAATTTTGGCGGACTGGATAACGCGAAACCAAAGAAAAACGATTTTCCATCGTGGACGGATTATAATGCAGAGCGCCGCATATTTCAAGACGATCCGCTTAGGGCCACAGCAGCAGAAAAAATAATCCGTGCGGTTGAAAGAGAGGCTCCCGATGTCATCGTGTTCCAGGAATTCGACGTCAACGCTCCTGCGGGAAAAACCGCTGTCAAGTGGTTTATTGAGCATGAATATCAACCGGCTTATCCGGACAAGGAGAGTGAGGCGGAAATATTCCACAACGCTTCCATCACCATGATGTTTGTGAAAGAGCAGTTGCACGCTGTCCCTTATGCCAGTCCGAAGATAAAGGAGTGGAGATGGTGCATAGCAAAAATCAGCAATTTCAAAATCGTAGGAGTTCACGTTCCGTCAGAGAAGGCTTTTCTTGACGAGCTCAAAGAATACGCTATGACGCATAAATTTGAAAGTCTTATTGTGCTTGGAGACTTTAATATTGCGACGAATGCTGCGCGAGCCAAAAAGATAGCGGAGGAACTGGAAGATGCAAAAAAAGCAGGGAATAAGAAAGAAATAGCCGCTTGCGAGGAATTTTTTGAACGACGCAGATGGCTTTTGGAAACCATGACATCCGTAGGCTGTTTTGATGCAGTTAAGGGCGAGCAAGTTACATATTTCCCTGCTAAAACAACAGTAGACCATGTCCTTGTTTCTGAATCTCTGGCAAAAAATGTGCGTAGTGTAAAGGTCTTCACGCAGGAAGAATTAGAACTTTCGGATCACGCAGTTATCGTTGCTGATATCCAAGAGGAAGTCACAGGGCAAATTAAGCAATCCTTTGTTGCCCATCAACTTGATTCCCATAACCTTGTAAAACCCGGGATGCCAGGGAATCTTCATGTAAGAAAGATGAGAGGCAGCTATGTCCGGAGTTTATGAAATTATAAGAAATGGATGTCAGGAAATGGTTGAATTTACTGTTTAACTGATTTATACTGGGAAGTGTCAGAAAACAACAGGACAGAGATTCGGGAGAAGTTCTGGCAAAATAAAGGACAGGAGGAGTTAAAATGAAGCTGCAGAATATTGGCAGACGGTTGGCGATTGTGTCGGCGGCAATGATTTTGTCGGTGACGGCGGCAGCGACCGTGTGGGCAAAGACGAAACTGGATACCGTATCTGAGGTATACTGGAATGAGGATGAGGATAATGAGAGCAAGAGGACGGAAGCTGTCTGGGAAGCGGTAGAGGATGCCAATCAGTATGAGATTGCCTTGTACCGGGATGAGAGCAGGGTGACTTCGGTCAAGGTGAAGGGGACAAAGACCAGCTATAATTTTAAGCGCAAGATGGATGTGGAGGGTGACTATACCTTCCGTGTACGCGCTCTGGCAAAGGATAAGAGCAAAGAGTATTCCGATGGTTCCTGGTCCGATTATTCGGATGGACTCTATATCTCCGCGGCCCGTGCGGAATATAATAAGACAGGCAAGGAAGCGGATACAAGCAAGGAGGGGCCGGGCATGCCGAAGGGTTCAGATACGGCAGACACGTCTTCTTCAGGGAACCAGGCGGCTTCTGGCTCACAGCAGTCATCAGGGAATCCAGATTCGGAAGGGGCCGCGGCGCCGGCAGCAGAGGGACAGTGGATTCAGGATGCTAACGGCTGGTGGTATCGCAGAGCGGACGGAACCTATCCGGCAAATAACTGGTTTATGGACCCGGCGAGCGGGAAGTACTATATGTTTGACAGCCAGGGTTATATGAAGACAGGCTGGATTGACTGGGAAAACAACCGCTATTACTGCGACGAGAAGGGGACCCCTTCCGGCGCCATGGTGACGGGAACATATATCATTGACGGTCTGGAGTATCAGTTTGATGCATCCGGAGCGATGATAGATGAAGATATCCTCTCGGGAGGTTCTTCCTCCAGTGAGGAGGATTAGTATACGGGTACAAGCATATTTTGTCCCTCCCCTCATATATTGTATTGTGAGGGGAGGGATTTTTATTGATAAAAAAGAGGGACTGATCCGGATTTTTTCTAAAGATATCAGAAATATTCTCAGGCAGGTATCCGTGGATTTTGAGCAGGTACAGGAGATCCGGCTGCGGGTACATTTGCCGCTTCTTATGATTCATAACAATCGCGAATTTTATGTTACTTCTGATGGGAAACTGAGCAAAGTAGCAGAGGAAGCCTTTCGGGTAGGCCGTAAGGACTTAAAGGAAACTCTGGAATATATGAGTGATTATTCTTTGTACGCCTTCGAGGAGGAGGTCAGGCAGGGATTTATTACCATTCAGGGAGGGCACAGAATCGGGATCGCCGGAAAGACGGTGACAGATGCAAACGGTATCCGCAGCATGAAATTTATATCTTTTATCAATGTGCGCCTGTCCCATCAGATTCGGGGATGTGCGGATAAAGTGCTGCCCTATCTGTATGATGGGAGAGAAATTTTACATACGTTATTGATTTCTGCGCCTCGCTGCGGGAAGACGACACTTTTGCGTGATATTATCCGGCAGATCTCTGACGGTACGAAATCCCATCCGGGTGTAACGGTGGGGGTGGTGGATGAACGTTCGGAGATCGGGGCCTGTTATCAGGGCGTGCCGCAGAATGATCTGGGGATTCGCACGGATATTCTGGACTGCTGTCCGAAGGCGCTGGGAATGATGATGCTGATCCGCACCATGTCTCCTCAGGTGATTGCTGTGGACGAGATCGGCAGCCGGGAAGATCTGGAGGCGATGGCGTATGTGATGAACTGCGGGTGCCGGCTGATTGCCACGGTTCACGGGAATTCGATGGATGACATCCGTCAGAAGCCGGTATTGCGGGAGCTGGTGCAGGAACGTTGGTTTGAACGGTATGTGGTGCTGAACGGGAGGGGAGGCCCGGGACATGTAGACCAGATTTATGATTCCCGGGGGAGCAGGCTGGACTGGCCGGGAAGGAGGGTTTATGACAATTAGCTTTTTTCTGAAGGCGGCCGGCTGTGCAATGATGGTGGCAGGGACATCGGGATATGGTTCCTGGATGGCATCCGGTTACCGCCAGCGGATGGAACTGCTGATTGGGCTGCGGCAGATGATATTTTTGCTGAAAGGGCAGATTATTTATGCCAATGCCCCGCTGCCGGAGGCTTTTGAGGCGGTGGGAGACCGGACGGAGGGGGTGTTGGCAGAATTTTTTCTGAGAATTGCCGGCCGCCTGGATGCGCAGCAGGGGGAAACGTTCTGCCAGATCTGGAAAGAGGAAGTGGAACTGATTGATAAAGAAGCGGCTTTGACAAAGGCGGACAGGCAGTCTTTGGCAACATTGGGGGAGCATCTGGGATTTCTGGACAGGGAAATGCAGGAGAGGAACCTTTTGCTTTATCTGGAGCAGCTGGATCTGGTAATCGGCGATCTGAGGGAGAGGCGGGAGGAGAAGTGCCGCTTGTATACAAGTCTGGGGGTGATGAGCGGATTGTTTCTGACGGTGCTGCTTTTGTAAATGGGAGGACAATGATAAGGGTACAAAATGGACGGAGGCATGTATGGGAGTCAATCTGATTTTTAAGATCGCTGCGGTGGGGATTCTGGTTTCCGTGATCTGTCAGATATTAAAACATAGCGGGCGGGAGGAACAGGCGTTTCTGACCAGTCTGGCAGGGCTGATTTTGGTATTGTTCTGGATGGTTCCTTATATTTATGAATTATTTGAAACCATAAAAAGCCTGTTTGCCTTATAGGGGGATGGATATGACGATAATCGCTATCAGTGCAGTGGGCATTACGGCAGTAATGCTGGCGGTGCAGATGAAAGGGTTGAAGGGAGAATACGGGGTTTATCTGGCGGCAGCGGCAGTCTGTTTTGTCTTTTTTTGCGGGATCACAAAGCTGGAGGCGATCTTGGACGCCATAAGGCGGATTCAGGAAATGATTCACATAAATCAGATCTATCTGACAACGCTGCTAAAAATTACAGGTATTACTTATATTGCTGAATTTGCAGCCGGGATCTGTAAGGATGCCGGATACGCTTCTATCGGAAACCAGATCGAAATATTCGGAAAGCTGTCAATTCTGGCTATGAGCACACCGATTATGCTGGCGCTTTTGGAGTCGTTGCAGGGACTGATGGCCTGAAGTATTTCTGATCTGAAAAATGAGGGTGGTATGGCGGGAATAGGGAATCGGATCAGGACAGGACTGGCAAAAGGAATCCTGTCCGCAATATTTATGATGATGCCGTGGCTGCTGCTGACAACGGCTGCTGCCGAAAATCAGGAGGCAGACTTTTTCGGATGGGAAGAACAGATGGAGGAAGAATGGGAAGGGATTGATAGTTTCCTGGAAGCAGAAATCCATGATTTAGCGCCAGGGTTTTCTTTTGTGGAACTGGTAAAAATACTGGTGGCAGGAAGATGGGAAGAGGCAGGGGGAATGATTCTTGCCGGGTTGCACCAGTCTCTGCTTCAGGAGATTTCCCACGGGACGCGCCTGGCAGGCAAACTTCTGGCGCTGGGGTTGACGGGCGCCTTGTTTGCCAATTTTTCTCATATTTTTACGGGAAGCCAGATATCGGAGACTGCATTTTTTATGACATATCTTCTGGTATTTACAGTGCTTGTCTCTTCTTTTACTGACAGCATGGCAATCACAGAAAGGGTATTGGAGCAGCAGGTGGAGTTTATGAGGGCGTTGATTCCCTGTTATTTTCCGATTGCGGCGTGGGCAGGGGGAAGCGTTTCCTCTGCGGCATGGATGGAATTTCTGCTGCTTTTGGTCGCCATGGTTCAATGGCTGTACCGGGCATTGTTTCTGCCGGTGGCCCGGGTATACATTTTGCTGGTTCTGGCAGGGAACCTGGTCAGGGAGGACATGCTTTCCCGCCTGACAGAGCTTTTGCATTCTTTTATCTGCTGGGGGAACCGGTCGCTTCTGGGATTGATACTGGGATTTCAGCTGCTGCAGGGAATGGTGCTGCCATATGCCGATTCGCTGCACATGGCGGGAGTCAGCCGCCTTTTACAGGCGATTCCCGGAATCGGAGACGGGGCCGGGGCAGTGACGAAGATGGTGCTGGGTACGGGAGTGCTGGTCAAAAACAGTATGGGGGCGGCTGCGGTGGCGGTATTGGCGGCCATCAGCGTAATTCCTCTGATTAAGCTGGCGGTTCTTTTGTTCTTATATCGGCTGGTAGCGGGGATTTTGCAGCCGGTAGGAGATAAACGTCTGGTGGCATGTATCAGCAGCGTGGCAAAAGGGCAGAAAATGCTGCTGGGAATGGCGGCTTTTGGACTCCTGACGTTTGTAATCACAATTGCCCTGATTTGCCTGGGAACCAACGGCGTCTATCAGGGAGTCTGATTTTGCGGAGGAAAAGTTGGAAAGGGTATATGACTGGGTCAGAAATCTGCTGGGACTATTCTTATTTCTGGCAATACTTGACAATCTTAGTCCGGGAAAAAGTTATCAGAAGTATGTTCGCCTGTTCACCGGCATGGTGGTGATTTTGCTGGTGCTTGAGCCTTTGAGCGGAGGCCTGCAGCTGGAGGAAAGGGTTGCCCGTTTTTATGAGGCTTTGATTCTGCAGTATGAGGCGGCAGATTTAAGACAGGACTTTTCGGGAATTGAAAAACAGAGGCTGGAACAAATGATTGACCAATATGAACAGGCCGTGGAGGCGGATCTTGTACAGATGGCTGAGGATATGGGTTTTCAGGTTCGTGAATGCCAGGCAGAGATCGCAGGGGAGGAAGGAGAGGAACGTTTTGGCACCGTGGTATGGGTAGGGATGCAGGTGAGTTTTGAGGAAAACGTAGGTAATGAAGAGGTGGAGGAGGCGGGAAAAACGGATGCCGTTACAGAACCGGACGAGGAAAAACCGGCAGTGGAGACCGTTGCGCCGGTGGTAATTGCAGAAACAATAAATACAGAAAACAAGCAAAGCCTGTCCCGCTCAGAACAAAGAAGGCAACAGGAAAAAGAATATTCTGCAGCAGGAAAATTGCGCAGAAGGATTACATCCTATTATGGTCTGGAGGAGACTTATGTGGAGATTCAAGTCGTTGAAGGGGAAGGATAAATGGCTGTTTTTGCTGACAATCGGGATCATTTTTTGCATCCTAGCATTTCCGACAGATCGTTTGAACCGGAAGGAGAGCGCAGACCGTGCCAGCCAGCCAGATATCCGCCTGGATGACGAGGGGGAAAAAAACGGCGGCCAGCAGGCCGGTTCCGGGGGATTTGAGGAAGCGGTACCTGCTGGCGCTAAGGCGGGCGACAGTTATGAGGCCGAAATGGAACGCCGGGTGCGGGAGATACTAAAACATGTGGAAGGAGTCGGCGAGGTGGATGTAATGATCGTCCTGAAATCTTCGGCGGAGAGGGTGGTTCATACGGATGGCAGCAGCTCCTGCTCCATTACGGAGGAACAGGACAGCAACGGCGGGACACGAAAAATAAAAAGCCAGGAACAGGAGCAGAATACCGTTATGGTATCCGGCAGCGGGGAAAGCGCTCCCATGATTGCCAAAGAACTGTACCCGGAAATCTCCGGGATCATTATCAGCGCAGAAGGCGGAGGCGCTCCTGGCGTCCAGGCAGAAATTTCTGCGGCGATGGAAGCATTATTTGGCCTGCCTGCACATAAGATAAAAGTACTAAAGCGGGTGGAGTAAAGGAGTGTCAAATTATGAAAGAACGAAAATTTGGAATGAAGCTAAAGGACGGTAACATGAAAAAACTGTTCCGCAGAAATCAGATTATCATCACGACCCTGGCTATTATGATTGCGGCGGCAGGATATCTGAATTATGCGGGGAAGAAGGAACTGGAGGCCAGCAGTGACGATATGGTCTATGAGGCCGGACTGATGGAAATCTCGGATGAGGATCTGTTGCGGGAGAATCAGGCGGCGGCTTACTGGGACAACGGCGAGATTGAGGAAGCAGAGTCCCTGGCAGGAGAGGAATATCCGGTATCCGCAGACGGATATTCGGAGGAAGAGCAGTACGCGGAGATCGACAGCTGGGATGAGGGGGAGGACGCCGGTATGGAGAATCCCGGAGAGGCGGTGCTGACCAGTGGCATGACGGTTTCCGACTACATAGCCAATGTACAGCTGAACCGTGAGCAGATTCGCGCCAAGAACAAAGAAACCTTGAATAACATCATTAACAATACCAATATTGAGGAAGCAGCCAAGCAGGAGGCAATCCAGAATATGATTGCGATGACAGCGGTGGCAGAAAAAGAAAATGCGGCGGAAACCCTGCTTCAGGCCAAAGGATTCTCGGACCCGGTAGTCAGCCTGACAGACGGCAAGGTCGATGTGGTGATCAATGCTGCAAGCATCAGCGACCAACAGCGGGCCCAGATCGAGGACATCGTCAAGAGAAAGACAGAAGTGTCTGCAGACGGAATTGTGATTACGCTTTTGAATCTGGAGTGACCGGAAAAATACCAAAGATTCCCTATGCAAAACTGCCTCCATTTGTTATAATAATGATATCGGAAACAGCAACTGTAAAGAATCAGGAAAATAGCAGGAGGTAGCACGGTGGTTGAGAACAAAGACGAGAAAAATACCCATGCGGGATATGGAAAAGATATGATCGGGGAAGTACAGATCGCGGACGAGGTGGTTGCGATCATTGCAGGTCTGGCGGCTACCGAGGTTGGCGGCGTGGACTCCATGGCCGGAAATATTACCAATGAACTGGTAGGCAAGCTTGGGATGAAGAACCTGTCCAAGGGAGTCAAGGTAGATGTGACGGAAGAACATGTTTCGGTGGATCTGTCCCTGAACATCAAGTATGGATATAATATCCCGGAGGTCAGTGAGAAGGTACAGGAGAAAGTAAAATCGGCAATTGAGAATATGACCGGCCTGACTGTGCTGGATGTGAATATCAGGATTGCCGGAGTGAATCTGGCAGAGGAAAAATAGAGGTCAGAAGTCAGGGGCTTACCGCATATGGCGGCAGGCCCCTCTGTTGCGCAGCCAGTATGATTCAGGAACCCCATCGAAACACAATGATTCCGGCAATAGCGATCGCTGCTCCGATCACTTTTTTCCACTCAAAAGGTGTTTTTTCCACGCCGAGTATTCCAAACAGTTCGATGGCATAGGCAACGATAATCTGAGTGACAACAATCAGCAAGGTTGCTTTGGCGGGCCCCAGCCCATCCATGCTTTTGATGACCGTAAAGGTAATAAAAGCGCCGATCAGCCCGCCCAGCAGCATATACCAGGGCCGAACCTGCAAAATTGCCAGAGCCGGGCTTTTGTCGGCAAAGAACCACAAGGCCACGCAGGTCAGAAAGGCGGTCAGCTGGACCCATCCGGCGGCGACCCAGATGCCGGTCTGCTTGGTGGCTTCTGTGTTCAGGACACCCTGAATACTCATCAGGGCGCCGGAGAGCAATGCAATCAGAAATCCCCACATAGAGAAACCTCCAGACTTAAATTGGTTTATGTTTGTTGTTTTTCTTAGTTTTTGCAGAGTGGGGAAAATTATTCTGCTTAAAACAAAAAGAAAAGAGAGAAAGAAAATGAATGGAACCCTTATTTTAGCTTCCGCATCTCCCAGACGTCAGGAACTTTTGCGCCAGGTGGGACTGGAACCCGAGATTATCCCCAGCCAGGTTGAAGAGGTGATTGCCTGCAGCAGTCCCAGCCAGGCCGTACAGGAACTGTCCCTGCAAAAAGCAGAAGATGTGGCATCCAGATGCGGGAGGCGGGGGACTCCGGTTGTGGTGATCGGCGCAGACACGGTGGTTGCCGCAGACGGGAAGATTTTGGGGAAGCCGAGGACAGAGTCAGAGGCGGTGCAGATGATAGGATTTTTGCAAGGCAGAGAGCACCAGGTATATACCGGCGTCACGATGATTTTTGATT
This sequence comes from uncultured bacterium, assembly GCA_947063875.1. Classification (GTDB taxonomy): domain Bacteria; phylum Bacillota; class Clostridia; order Lachnospirales; family Lachnospiraceae; genus Brotaphodocola. The sequence continues at coordinate 6,887 of CAMSTY010000056.1, read as the reverse complement.
CTCCGGCGCAAAAACTGACCTTTGCAATTCGGACAGATGTGCAGGTACGCCCTATGGCCCGGGAGCAGATTTTGCGTTATGTGGCTACGGGGGAACCGATGGACAAAGCGGGGGCTTATGGAATTCAGGGATATTTTGCCGCTTTCATTGAAGGAATCCGGGGAGATTACAATAATGTGGTCGGATTGCCGGTTGAGAGGGTATGCCGGGAACTGCTGGCAAGAGGATGGGAATTATTTCAGGCGGGTCAGGCATCTGTTTAACAGACTTCTGTTGTGGGAATACTGTCATGGAAGAAAACAGTCCTACGAGTGTTCGGCAGGCGGAAAGGTGACAGTATGCGCAGGAAAAGTTATATCAGCCGGTATTTGCAGAGTCTGATCCCGGTGGCTTTTGAACTGGAGACAGCCAGTGAATTTCAGATGATGGGGACAGGCCCGGCTCAGTTTAAGATAAAGCTGAACCGGGAGATTCCCAAGAGAGAATTGTTAAAAAGTACCTCCCTGGCTTTGGGAGAGGCGTATATACGGGGAGATGTGGAACTGGACCGTGATTTGTTTGAGGTGCTGGATATGCTTTTGGGGCAGATGGAGCATTTCCGGCTAAATCCGGCGGCGCTCCATGGGCTGCTGCATTCTCCGCTGAACAGGAAGAACCAACAGAAGGAAGTGTCTTCTCATTATGATATCGGCAATGATTTTTATCGGCTGTGGCTGGATGAGACGATGAGTTATTCCTGCGGTTATTTTAAAGGTCCTGGAGACAATCTGTTTGAGGCGCAGGTTGCCAAGGCAGACCATATTTTGAAAAAGCTGCATCTGGAAATGGGGATGGCTTTGCTGGATATCGGATGCGGGTGGGGATTTCTGCTGATGCGGGCAGCCAGACGTTACGGAGTGAAGGGGATGGGAATTACCCTGAGCGAGGAACAGTATCAGCAGTTTTCCAGAGAGATCAAGGAACAGCATCTGGAAGATCTTCTGGAGGTGCGGCTGATGGATTATCGGGAACTTCATAAAAGCGGGTTGCAGTTTGACCGGATCGTCAGCGTCGGGATGATGGAACATGTGGGGCGCGGCAACTATGAAATGTTTTTGAACTATGCCGCGGAAGTGTTAAAGCCGGGAGGATTGTTTTTGCTGCATTTTATCAGTGCGCAAAAGGAACATGCGGGAGATCCGTTTATCCGAAAATATATTTTTCCGGGCGGCGTGATTCCCAGCCTGCGGGAAGTGATGGACCTTCTGCCGGAATATGAATTCCGTACGCTGGATGTGGAAAGCCTGCGCCGGCATTACACAAAGACTCTGCTTTGCTGGCGGGAAAATTTCCGGAAACATAAGAGCGAGATTGAAGAAGAGAAGGGGGAGGAATTTGCGAGGATGTGGGAATTATACCTGACCTCCTGTGCGGCGGCATTTCATCATGGCGTCGTGGACCTGCATCAGATTCTGATGTCTGCGGGCGTGAATAACGAACTGCCGATGGTACGGGCGGTATAAACAGGATTTTACAGGAAAACACCTCTGGAAATGCTGACAAACGCAAGATTTCCAGAGGTGTTTTTTACCTTTTGGTGGCTGGCCCGTATTTGTTATCTGCATATTCGCTGTCTGTGCAGTACCAGATGAGGATGAGAATCCATCCAATCAGGGGAACAAGGCAGATGAGATTCCATGCTCCGCTGCGGCCGATATCATGCATCCGGCGCCAACTCACAGCCAGGCCAGGCACTAACACAGCCAGAGAGTAGATCCCTCCTAAAATAGCAAGAACCGGAACTACAAAGGCCAGTATGTTAAGAATAAGTCCAACTACTGTATTAAACAGATAGAAAAACCAAAATTCGCTACGGCGTGCACGGCCGGAAAAGTTTGCATACTGGCGGAATACACTGGAAATTGCCTCTGTGAAACTCATGATAGGTTACCTCCTTATGTAAATGCTGACAGAATAATCAGGAAGTTCCGGATTCCATCCCGTCCTATCCTGTTATTGTCCTGCCGCAGTGTCATTATAATGCTGTTTTACATAAAAGGCAAGGAGAATTTGACTTAAATTTGACAAAATATGCCGGAGGAGTTGCTTTTTTATGGGGGGCGGGACGCAGCCGGCATGGATCGGGGAAAAACCGTGTTTTTTCTTCGCTCTTCTTTTTCTCCTGCTTGCATTTTCAGAGATATTTTGGTACATTTTCTGTAAAGCGGAAGATGGAGGAAAAGAGGAATGTTCTGGAAACGGAATGAGAAAAGAAAAGCAGGTTATGACAGGGCCGGAAAGGTTCCCGTGATCCGCGCCAGTATCTGTACGGGGGAAAAGGTGGCAGGTTTTAAGGAGGAAAAGACCGGCAGATTTGAGGACTTGATGGTGATTCGGGGAGAAAAGGATCTGCAGACCTTTCTGAGACGGTACGGCGTGGAGGAAGATGAGATTAAAAAAGAGTGGTAGGGAAATCCTGCTTTTCATCATCAGACAAAAAGAAAAGCAGGAAAAAATGAGTGAGAAATCACAGGGAAAGAGCGGAGGAATATTATGAATACTGCAAAGGAAACCCCATCATCTTTTTATAAGGACATGTTTCGTCTGGCATTTCCTATTGTGATTCAGAATCTGATTACCACTGCGGTGAGTTCTGCAGATGTGGTCATGCTGGGATGGGTGAGCCAGACGGCGCTTTCTGCCGGTTCCCTGGCCAGCCAGATTATGTTTATTCTGAATCTTGTGTATGCCGGAATTTCGTCGGGGATCGGGATGCTGGCGGCTCAGTATTGGGGTAAAAGGGATATCCGGAGAGTGGAGGAGATTATGGGGATTGGGTTGAAGCTATCGATCCCCGTTTCTTTTTTGTTTTTCGTGCTGGCCTGTTTTTTCCCTCAGATTCTGATGATGATCTTCACATCGGAGCAGGAACTGATCCAGGAGGGGATTCCTTATCTGAAAATCGTGGGGATCTCCTATCTTTTTATGAGTGTTTCCCAGGTGTACCTGTGCACCATGCGGTCTGTGGAGCGTGTGGTTTTTGCCACCTTTACCAACGCGTCGGCGTTGATTTTGAATATCTGTCTCAATGTTGTGTTTATCTTTGGGCTTTTTGGACTGCCTCAGATGGGGATTGTAGGGGTTGCTTTGGCCACGACCATCGCCCGGGGCGTGGAGTTATTGCTGTGTATGGGGGATAATTGTCGTTTTCGGGAGATTCGGCTGAACCTGCAGCTGCTGCTTCGGCACAACCAGGTGCTTTTTCAGGATTTTCTGAGATATTCTCTTCCGGCCTTTGGAAATGAAGTGTGCTGGGGACTGGCCTTTTCCATGTATTCGGTGATTATGGGACATCTGGGAAGCGATATGGTGGCGGCCAACGCGGTGGTGATTGTGGCCCGGAATCTGGGCACGGTGGTGTGTTTTGGCATAGCCAATGCAGGAGCCATACTTTTGGGCATAGCCATTGGGGCGGGACATATGGAGAGGGTGAAGGCGGATGCCTCCCGGTTTTGCAGGATCACCTTTCTTGGCGGGATTGTGGGAGGGGTCCTGATTTTCCTTCTGCGCCCTGTGTTTATGAATATGGCGGACTTGACGGAGGTGTCAAAAGGGTATCTTCGGGGGATGCTTTTTATCAATATGTATTACGTCCTGGGGCAGGCCATGAACACTACCCTGATCTGCGGGGTCTTCCGGTCCGGCGGGGATTCGCGCTGGGGGTTTGTGTGTGATATTATTGATATGTGGCTGTTCTCGGTTCCTCTTGGGTTTGTCAGCGCGTTTGTGCTGAGTCTGCCGCCGTTGACGGTTTATTTCCTGATCTGTCTGGATGAGTTTGTGAAGATGCCTTTTGTTTACCGGCATTATAAGAGTTATCGGTGGCTGAAGAATATTACCAGGGAGTTTTGAGGGGGTACGGCAGGGGGAAGACAGGCCAGGGACTGGCGACTCTTTCTCGATGGGCGAGGGCGCTTGGGAAATAATTTCACTGTTGACTTCATCCGGGCAAAATGCTATGATTAGTTTGTAATAGGAAAAATGGCGGCGATAATGCAGCCACCCTTAGAGGAATGTGATTGCTTAATCTGAGCAATCGTTATTCGACCCATCGGTTGTCGGTAAGCTTGCTGATGGGTCTTTTTCCGTCTCTGCCTTACGCCGTTCTATGTAAGCTTTATACTTTTCAGCTAATGTTACGGAACCATTAAGGCTGTTCACAATGCCTGCAAAGATACTTACAACACAGCTTAGGAACTGCAGGAAGAACATAGGCCACATCCTCCTTTCTTTGGTGTTTGCACACCTGCGGCACTGGTTTAAGTTGTCCTAAACCTGTCCCGAAGGTGTACATCCTCCAAATAGGGAGTGCCCACTCGTTTTTTCCGATGAGTTTAGAGATAAATAGTTCGGGATACAATCGCCGCAGGGCCGGGAAATGCAGGCCTTGCGGCGATTGTCTATGGATCTTGGATTCAGGCCTTGGCAGTGACTTTGTTATTTTTCATGAAGCGGAGGGAGAGGGCGGCGGCTATGGACCAGCCTACGGGCCATGCGAACCAGATGCCGGCGGCGGAGCCGGTCAGGCCTGAGAAGGCGAAGGCCAGAATGACGCGCAGAATCAGGTCGGTGAAGGTGGCGATCATAAAGCGGGTCATGGCGCTGGTGCCCCGAAGGACGCCGTCGGCCACCAGCTTGGCGGAGATGACGAAGTAAAAGGGGGAGAGGATACGCAGGAACTGCTGTCCGCTGGACAGGGCGGCTGCGGAGTCCTGGTTTAAAAATAATAGCAGCAGGTACTTGCCCAGGAAAAGGTAGGCCAGGCAGAAGGGGACACACAGGATCCATACCAGTTTCAGCCCGGCCCGGGTCCCTTCCTGGATACGGCTGTATTTGTGGGCCCCCAGGTTTTGGGCGGAGAAGTTGGAGATGCCGTTGCCAATGGTGGTAAATGAGGTGATTACCAGGTTGTTCAGCTTGACGGCGGCGGAGTAGCCGGCGGCAACGCTGATGCCGAAGCTGTTGATGCAGCCCTGGATCATTACATTTCCTACAGAGATGAAGGACTGCTGCAGGATGCTGGGAATGGCGATGGCGGCAATCCTTAAAAACAGAGGCCAGGAAAATAAGGGGGTAGGGCCTTCGGCCTTGATTTTGGAGAGGCGCCTTAATACCAGGAGGAGGGAGAGGATACAACTGATGCCCTGGCAAAGGAAGGTTGCCCATGCGACGCCGGCTACCCCCATTGAGAAAAATTTGACAAACAAAATATCCACGGCGATATTGGCGGTGGAGGAAATGGCCAGGAAGCAGAAGGGAGTCCTGGAATCGCCCAGCGCGGAGAAAATCCCGGTGGCAATGTTGTAAAAGAGCAGGAAGGGAAGGCCCCAGATGTAAATCCGCAGGTACAGGGAGGAGTCGGCCAGAATCTCCGGCTGGGTCTTCATAAAGATCAGCAGGCGGTCGCAGGAGAGGAGGCCGAGAATCATCAGGACGGCGCACAAGACAAGGCTGGCGGTCAGGGTGGTATTGACGGCGCCTTTCATGTTTTGGTAGTCCCTGGCGCCGAACAGCTGGGAGACAATGACGGAACAGCCGATGTTGCAGCCAAAGGCAAAAGCGATGAAAATCAAAGTAATGTTGTAGCTGTTGCCTACTGCCGCCAGGGCGTTTTCTCCGATGAATTTGCCGGCGGTCAGGGAGTCGGCGATATTGTACAGCTGCTGGAATACAATGCTTCCGAACATAGGGAGGCAAAAAGCACATAGTACTTTTTGGGGATTTCCTTCGGTCAGGTCTTTGTTCATGGTGATGTCCTTTCTTTCATCCTTTTGTGCGGATGATTTTTCTTTACTTTTTTTCAAGGATATATTATACTGGCAACACAAAAATATATAAAATATATAGATAATATAGAAAGCATGTAAAATTAGTATGGATATCAATTTTGAGTATTACAAGGTGTTTTATTATGTGGCCAGGTATGGGAATCTTACCAGGGCAGCGGCGGCTTTGGGGAGCAATCAGCCTAATGTGACCCGGGTAATGAAGCTTTTGGAGGCCCAGCTGAATTGCCGGCTGCTGGTGCGTGAACCCCGGGGGATCAGCCTTACGGGGGAGGGGGAGCGTCTGTATGCCCACGTGGAGGCGGCTTATGAGCATTTGATGAGAGGGCAGGAGGAGATTGGCAGGCAGGATGCAGCGGATTCGGGGGTGGCGGAAATCGGGGCCACGGAGACGGCGCTGCATCTTTTTCTTCTTGAGGCTATGAGGGATTTTCGGATGGAATATCCCCGGATACGGATTAAGGTCCATAACCGCAGTACGCCGGAGATTATCCGGGAGTTTTCTTCGGGCAGGCTTGATTTTGCTGTCATTACGATGCCTTTTGAGATGCCGGACTCTTTTCACTGCGAAACGGTGTGCGATTTCCGGGAAATTCTGGTGGGAGGAACGGAGTATAAGTATCTGAGCAGAGAGAAAATCCGGCTGGAGGAACTTAGGGAATGTCCCTGGATCGGCCTGGGGAAGGGGACAGCTACTTATGAACTGTACCGGCAGTTTTTTGCCGGGTATGGGGTGGAACTGGAACTGGATATGGAAGTGGCCACGTCAGACCTTTTGCTGCCTTTGATTGAGAAAAATCTGGGGATCGGATTTGTGGCGGAGAGTTTGGTTTTGCCTCTTCTTAAGAGAAAGGCGTTGGTGCAGATTCCTGTTGATTGTGAGATGCCGGTGCGTTCGGTGCAGCTGGTTTCGGAGAAGGGAAGAGTTAGAAGCGGGGCGGCGGATGTGTTTTATCGGTATTTGCGGGGGGCAAAACAGGCTGGGGGTTGAAAAAACAGACCAGGGGTTGAAAAAACAGGCCAGGGGTTGGCAGGGTTTGGCTCCCGTTTCCGGGGCAAGTG
>CAMSTY010000055.1 GCA_947063875.1 uncultured bacterium | reverse complement strand
AGTAGAAAGACCGGTTGAGAGGACAGAGAGGCCGGTTGAAAGAGTAGAAAGACCGGTTGAGAGAGTAGAAAGACCGGTTGAGAGAGTAGAAAGACCGGTTGAGAGGACAGAAAGGCCGGCAGAGAGAATGGAAAGGCCGGCAGAGAGGACAGAAATGCCGGTTGAGAGAACAGAAATGCCGCTCGCCGGGAACTTTGTGCAGGAGGTAAAGCAGGAGCCGGAAGAAAAGCCTGTAATGATTCGATTCTGGCTGAATGGCTCAATCATCCGCCTTCCCCGCAAAAAAGATGGTTCTCCGTATTATCTGATGGACATGATCCAGTATTCCGGTTTGGACCTGAAAAATCCGCAGGGCAGCGTAAGCCTGACGGTGAACGGCATTCCGGGAAGCTTTCAGCAGGCTCTAAGAGAGGGCGATGTGATTGTGATCGGGGTGGAAAAGCGATAGAGCGTGTTTGAAAATCCATTCCCGCCATCTGCACGCCCCACCTTGCGGTGCATTTGGCCCAAATTCACTTAACGTAGTCCACCATGCTGCGTTCGTTTGGGCCAAATTCCCACAAACTTTGATGCACGGCGGCCGGTAAGCAATTTTCAACGCGCTCTAGAAAGCCGTTGACTTGTTTTTCCAGATGAATTATAATGAGGCAAGTAACATTTATTTCAGATAAAAAGGAGCATACAACTCAGATGATAAAAAGTATGACCGGTTTCGGCCGTTATGAGGCGGTTACACCGGAGCACAAGATAACGGCAGAAATGAAGGCTGTGAATCACCGGTATCTAGATCTGAATATAAAGATGCCCAAGAAGTTCAATTATTTTGAAGCCGGAATCCGCAGTCTTTTGAAAAATTACATCCAGCGTGGCAAGGTTGACGTGTTTATCGGTTATGAAGATTACACGGAGGAGAAATTGTGTTTAAAGTACAATGGGGTCCTGGCCTCGGAGTACATGGAATGCTTTGTAAAGATGCAGCGCCAGTTTGGGATTGAAAACGATGTGAAGGTGTCCATGCTGGCACAGATGCCGGAAGTGCTGTCCATGGAACAGGCGCCGGAGGATGAAGAGCAGATAGGGAAGGCTTTATCGGAGGCGATTGAGGAAGCGGCGAAGAGATTTGTCGCGTCCCGGGTGCAGGAAGGAGAGCGGCTGAGGGAAGATCTGCTGGGCAAGCTGAACCACATGGAGAGCCTGGTGGATTTTATTGAAAAGCGGTTCCCCGCAGTGCTTACCGAGTACCGGGCAAAGCTGGAAGATAAGGTAAAAGAGCTTTTGGAGAACAGCCTGATTGATGAGAACCGGATTGCGGCGGAGGTGACGATCTATGCGGATAAGATCTGTGTGGATGAGGAGACGGTCCGGCTGCGCAGCCATATCGAGGCGACCCGCAAAGAACTGAACGCCGGCGGAAGCGTGGGCCGGAAACTGGATTTCATCGCACAGGAGATGAACCGGGAGGCCAATACGATTTTGAGCAAATCCGGAGATTTGGAGATCTCGGATAAGGCGATTGACCTCAAGACAGAGATTGAAAAGGTGCGCGAACAGATTCAAAATATTGAATGACGGGCAGGAGCAGACAGATGAAGAAAAAAGGAATATTGGCAGTCATATCCGGTTTTTCCGGGGCAGGAAAAGGGACGCTGATAAAGGAACTTCTGCAAAGGCATGGGGAGCAGTATGCGCTCTCGGTCTCAGCTACTACCCGCTCTCCGCGGGCCGGGGAGGAGCATGGCAGAGAGTATTTCTTTGTGTCGAAGGAAGCATTTGAGCAGATGATCGGAGAAGATGCCCTGATTGAACATGCCTGCTACGTGGGCAATTATTACGGGACGCCCAAAAGTTATGTGGAAGAGCAGATGGAAGCGGGAAGGGACGTGATCCTGGAGATCGAGATTCAGGGTGCGCGGAAGGTAAAAGAAAAGTTCCCGGACACCTTGCTCTTGTTCGTAACGCCGCCATCCGCTGCGGAACTGGAGAGCCGTCTACGGGGAAGAGGGACGGAGACGGACGAGGTGATTCGCAGCCGTTTGAAAAGAGCGGCAGAGGAAGCGGAATTTATGGAAGACTATGATTATATCCTGGTGAATGACGATTTGGATACTTGCGTCAGGGAAATGCATGAACTGATTCAGACGCAGCATTTTCGGACGTGCAGCAGCCTGGAACGGATTGCCAGAATAAAGGAGGAACTGCGCTGTTTATAAGACAGGGAGCAGTCACTTAGAGATGAAAATAATGGACCTGGAAAGGAGTTTTTATGTTACATCCATCCTATGCAGATTTGATTAATGTAGTAAACAGTGGGGTAGAACCCGGCGAACAGCCGGTGGTGCAGAGCCGCTATTCCATCGTTTTGGCTTCAGCCAAGCGGGCGCGCCAATTGATTGAAGAGACAGAATCCCTGTCCGGGGATGCGGGGAAAAAGCCTTTGTCAGAAGCAATTCAGGAGATTTATGACGGAAGAGTAAAGATTATCGGAGATACGGAGGAGGACACCGAAGAACAAAAGAATGCGGCAGGCGAGGAGATGGATTTGGGAGAAGAAGGTATCGGGGAAAGCCAGAAAAAGGAGAATTTAGAAGAAACTCAGGACGAACATTACGAAGAAGAATAGCGGGAAGGGGGCCATCTCAGATGAATGCAGTAGAGATGGCTTTTTCTTCATCCATAGAGGAACGGCTGTTTTGTGCCGCAAAACCTGCTTAAGGAGTATATATGAAGATATTGATGATATCACTGGGATGTGATAAGAACCTGGTGGATACCGAAAATATGTTAGGACTGCTAAGTCAGGACGGACATACGTTTACGGATGATGAACAGGAGGCAGAGGCGATCATTATCAATACCTGCTGCTTTATCGGGGATGCCAAAGAAGAGAGCATCCATACGATTCTGGAGATGGCGCAGCTAAAGGAAGAGGGAAAATGCCGGGCATTGATTGTTACGGGATGCCTGGCCCAGCGTTACCGGCAGGAAGTATTAAAAGAGATCCCGGAGGTGGACGGGATTGTAGGGACCGCCTCTTACGATGCAATCGCCCAGGTCCTGAAAAAAGCATTGAGCCAGGGAGAGAAACCCTCCTGTTTTGAAGAACTGAACCGGCTGTCGGAGAAAAAGGCCGAGCGGATGCTTACTACCGGTGGCCATTACGCATTTTTAAAAATTGCAGAAGGGTGTGATAAACACTGTACTTACTGTATTATTCCCAGCCTGCGGGGCAGTTACCGCAGCGTGCCGATGGAACAGCTGGCCGCGGAGGCGGCAAAGCTGGCAGAAAAAGGGGTGCGCGAGTTGATTTTGGTGGCGCAGGAGACTACCCTGTATGGGGTGGATTTGTATGGAAAGAAGATGCTGCATGAGCTGCTGCACCGGCTGGCAGAGATTGCCGGTATCTACTGGATCAGGATTCAATATTGTTATCCGGAGGAAATTACGGATGAGCTGATCGAAGCGATTAAAAGCGAAGAGAAGGTGTGCCATTATCTGGACATCCCGATTCAGCACGCAAGTGATGAGATCTTGCGCCGGATGGGAAGGCGGACGAATCAGGCCGGGATTCGCCGGATTGTGGAAAAATTACGACATGAGATTCCGGATATTGCACTCAGGACTACTATGATTTCCGGCTTTCCGGGAGAGACTGAGGAGGAGCATGAGGAATTGTTATCCTTTGTAGATGAGATGGAATTTGAACGTTTGGGAGTATTTGCCTATTCTGCGGAGGAAGATACGCCGGCCGCCGGCTTTGCCGGTCAGATTCCGGAGGAGGTCAAAGAAAAGCGGCGGGATGAAGTGATGGAACTGCAGCAGGAGATTGCCTTTGAAAAGTCGGAAGCCATGGTGGGAAGGATTCTGGATGTCATGATCGAAGGCAAGGTGGCGGATGAACCGGCTTATGTGGCCAGAACGTATATGGATGCGCCCGGAGTGGACGGATATCTGTTTGTGAACAGCGGGGAACTTTTTATGTCTGGCGATTTTGTGCGGGTGCGGGTGACCGGCGCCGCGGAATATGATCTGATTGGGGAGGTGTACAATGAATCTGCCGAATAAGCTTACGGTATTGCGGGTGATTCTGATTCCGTTTTTTGTATTATCCTTGATGGTTTTTGAGGGCGAGGTGCGTTTATTCCGCTATCTGGCAACATCCATTTTTATCGTGGCCAGCCTGACGGATATGCTTGACGGCAAGATTGCCAGAAAATATAATCTGGTGACAAATTTTGGGAAGTTTATGGACCCTTTGGCGGATAAACTGCTGGTATGCGCGGCGTTGATTTGCCTGGTAGAACTGGAACAGCTGCCGGCGTGGATGGTGATTGTGATTGTCAGCCGGGAGTTTATCATCAGCGGAGTCCGCCTGGTGGCTGCAGAACAGGGGATCGTTATTGCCGCCAGCTATTGGGGGAAATTTAAGACGACATTTCAGATGGTCGCCGTGATTTTGCTGATTATGGACCTGCCGGTATTGTGGCTGCTGACTCAGGCCTGTACCTGGATTGCCCTGGTTCTGACAATCGTTTCAATGGCTGATTATATTATCAAAAACAAAGGTGTTTTTTTGTAAGGAATTTACGGAAGGAAGGATGTTAAATGGTAGTAGAACTGGTTTCGGTGGGAACAGAACTGCTTTTGGGTAATATTGTAAACACCAATACGCAGTACCTGGCAGAACAATGTGCGCTTTTGGGATTATCCATGTACCATCAGGTGGTGGTAGGCGACAATCAGGAGCGGCTGGCAGAAGTGGTACGCACGGCTCTGGGCCGTTCGGATGTGGTGATCCTGACCGGAGGATTGGGGCCAACCGAGGATGATCTGACAAAAGAGGTATGTGCCGAAGTGATGGGAATGCCGTTAAAGGAAGACGCCCATACGCGCAAACGGATGGAGGCCTATTTTAAAAACGGCATTTTTAAAGTGATTCCGGATAATAACTGGAAACAGGCGCTGGTTCCGGAAGGAGCCATAGTACTGGACAATGATAATGGCACGGCGCCAGGCCTGATCCTGGAAAAAGACGGAAAAACCGCCATTCTGCTGCCGGGGCCGCCGTCGGAACTGTATCCGTTGTTTAAGGGGCAGGTATTTCCGTATCTAAAGAAAAAACAGCCGGAGATCCTTCGCTCTCAGATGGTGAAGATCTGCGGTGTCGGAGAAAGCCAGGTAGAGGCAGAATTGCTAGACCTGATAGACAAACAGACGAACCCGACCATTGCACCCTATGCCAAAACCGGGGAGGTCCATTTGCGGGTGACAGCCAGGGCAAAGACAGAAGAAGAGGCCAAGCATCTGGTCAAGCCGGTGGTCAAGGAGATCAAGCGCCGTTTTGGGGATAGTGTGTATTCTGTCCGTGAGGAGGAGACACTGGAGATGGCGGTGGTGAAGCTTTTGCAGAAGTATGAACTGACGGTGACTACGGCAGAATCCTGTACCGGAGGGTTGCTGGCCGGCCGCCTGGTCAATGTACCAGGAGCCTCGGAGGTGTTTCGGGAAGGGTTTATCACCTATGCCAATAAAGCCAAGCGCAAATACCTCGACGTCAGCAAGAGCACGCTCAAAAAATACGGAGCAGTCAGTCCGGAAACGGCAAGAGAGATGGCGATCGGGGGCGCGTTTGCGGCGGACAGTGATGTCTGCGTGGCGGTAACGGGAATCGCCGGGCCGGAGGGGGGCACGGAGGAGAAGCCTGTGGGACTGGTATACATTGCTACCTATATCAAAGATAAGGCTACCGTAAAGAAGTTCCAGTTTAAGGGAAACCGGGAAAAAGTACGGGAGATGGCGGTTGTACGGGCGTTGGATCTGCTGCGCCGGTCGATTTTGGAAAATTGCCGATAGGAGGTCAGTATGGTGCACAACTGGAAAAGAACGGCTTCTGTGGTTTACGGCTGCGCTGCAGCGAGGCTGGCATTGAATATGTTTTTGCATTTCGGGGAATTGCCGGCCGGCCATGCCGGGAAGACGGACACCCAAAAGGAATTTGATAGACGATACATGGAACTGTCCGGGTGGTATCTGGATGGAGATTATGTCCGTGTACTGGAGACAATCGATGATTTTCGGGGACGGATCAGGCAGGAGATGGAAAACGTGGTTGCCTATTCGGATGCTTTGCAGATCTATGAATATGTTCTGAAACGGATGGAGCGGCGGTTTGAGGATGAGATTGATCCTGTGGAGGTGGAAGGAGAGGCGCTGACCGGCAATTTGATGCGTTATCTGGTTTCGGCAGAAGACGTAAACCTTCAGAACCAGAGAGTCCGCGAGATACTCCGGCAGCTTCCTGTGCGGTATACAAGGCAAAAGTATTTCAGTATGGTTCATGATGCCCTGACGACCTATATCGGCTCTGATTATACGGGACTGGAAGAGGTCATGTATCTTTTGAGGAGCGGGAGCCTGATCGAATATTTCCGAAGACGAAATGGCGGATATGAGCATTTGAATACCGTTATGGAGCAGCTAAGGGCCATTTCCTTCAAAGACCTGACAAAGGAAAGCTATCGGCAGGCCAGAAACCAGGTGGAAGAAGCCGGAGAAGGACTGCTTGCCCTTTCGGAACGTTTTAGCAGTCTCCAGGAGATGGTGAATGACCTTTATCTTCTGTGCCTGACCGGTCGGGATGCTGTGCGTGACGCTGCAGAGGAGCAATCCGTCCGCGCAATCCTAGAGGGCCTGAGAGATCAGTTTGAACAGGGAGATCCGGATATTTCCGATGAATTATCCGATCTTTTGCCAAGACTGGAAGGAGTTCAGGAAGAATATTATGAGAAGTATCAGCGCCTTTCTTTCCGTCAGGAGGAGCCGGGGCAAGGGGATGAGACAGACCGGCTGGCGGCAAAGGTGGAGATCTTGATGTCAACCAGCCCTTTCGCCGCACTGGAAGATTCCACAGGGCAGGGCAGCGTTACCCGCGAGGACATGGAAAAAGCAGCTGCACAATTTTTTGCGGAACTGGAGCCGGTATTTGCTTCCTGCCAAAAGCCGGTTGTGCGGGCGATTATGGCCACGACGCTGTCTTATCTGCCGATCTCTTTTCATTCACCGGATGAATTGCAGAGCCATATCAGAAACAGCTTAGAGTGCTGCACAGATCCGGCGGAGAAGGCAACCTGCATGGAACTGCTTCTTCAGATGATGGAGATGGATGGTTATGAACTGGTATGAACACCTGTATGTAGGAGAGAAGGCAAGGAAAAAACGCTATGCGATTCTTCAGGGACTGCGGGATGGCAAATGGCAGCCGGAGGTATATGTGATTATGCCGCCCCGGAGTGGGAATAATGTTCTTGAGATTGTTCCGTCTGTTATGCTGCAGGCGCCGCCTTACCGGGACTGGGATGTTACGATTGCCGGGGTTGCCGTTACATACTGGGAGGCACTGGAGGTGGCAAGGGAGATCGTGGATGATCTGTATCGGAAAACCGGAGGCTTCTGCCTGGCAGACCTGACAGGCAGGAACGTGTATGACAAGAAGGAACTGCTGCCAGACGCAAATGGGCAGGAGAAAAACACGCTAAGGGGTGGGATATGCTGACTGCCGTATGGACGGTATGGGGGATATTGAAGATAATCGGGCTGGTGCTGCTGGGAATAATCGGACTTGTGCTGGCGATGATTCTTCTGACGCTGTTGGTTCCGATCCGTTACCAGGCCCAGATAAAATATGACGGGGCAGTCGAAGGGAAGGCCGGCGTCAGCTGGCTTTGCCATATATTGTCCGTGCGGGCCGTGTATCAGGAGAAACTGACGGTATTTGTGCGGATTTTCGGAATCCGTGTATTCCGGACGGAGAAAACATTGGGAAAGAACTCGAAGAATCAAGGAGGGACCCAAGAGGAGAAACCGCCCAGGGCCGAGCAGGAAAATGCGGCAGTTCCCCCAAACATTACGGGGACAATAACGGAAGAATCAACAGAAGAGAAAGTAAAGGCAGAACCCGAAGCAGGGATATCCGAAAAAGAAGAGGAAGAAAAAGAGCCGCCTGTTCAAAAAGACACGGCAGGCGAGACCTCCAAAAGGCAGAAAAAACGTACCCGGCATCACAAAAAGCAGCAGAAAAAAGGAAAAACAAAGAAAAACAAGGGATTCTCTTTCCGAAGGATTTATGATAAACTAAAAGGGAAATTACGCCGGATTTTTGAATTCCTGGCAGGGATAAAAGAGAAGGAAGAAAAGCTGAAGGCTTTTGTAAATGATCCTGCCAACCAGCGTACGTACCGCCTTTTAAAGAGGCAGATATGGAAGCTATGCAAACACGTATTTCCTCAAAAAATATCCGGAAGGATACGTTTTGGATTTGACGATCCCTATAAGACCGGGCAGGTGCTGACGTATCTGAGTCCGTTTTACTGCCTGTACGCCAGAGATCTGCAGATCATTCCGGTATTTGAAGAAGCCGTGCTGGAAGGCGGAGGAAAGCTGAAGGGAAGGGTCCGCATCGGAACCGTGCTTCTGATTGCGGTTCGGATGTTGTTTGACAAGAATTTCAGGGTTTTGCTGAAGAAACTCCTGAGAGCATAAAGAGGATGTCCAAAAGGCTTGGACGGAAAAGGAGAGCGTATGTCAGAGAATCATTTTAGTGCAACGGTGGAAGCTTTGTTTCGGGGAATGGATCAGTTTGTGACAACAAAGACGGTTGTGGGAGAGGCAGTAAAAATCGATGACGCCATTATTCTGCCGTTAGTGGATGTGACCTGCGGTATGGCCGCCGGATCGTTTGCAGATCATGCAAAACATAATGGCGGCGGAGGCCTGAGCGCCAAGATGAGTCCCAGCGCGGTGCTGGTCATCCAAAACGGTGTGACACGGCTGGTCAATGTCAAACAGCAGGATGCGGTGACAAAAGTCCTGGATATGGTTCCGGATATTGTCAGTAAGTTTACCGACGGGAAAAAGAAGGAGATTTCCCCGGAAGCCATGAAAGCGGCAGAGGAGATGGCGGCGGAGGATACGGCACGCATGGAATAGGGGGATGGTGCATATACTGACAGCAGAAGGATATAACCGGAGGCGCTTATGAAGCGGGTTTTTGGACTGATGCTGTTCTGCTTTGGGATTGGGATGACGCTTCTTTTGTTCATTCCGGAAACACTTTCGACTCTGATTTTTATTATTGGCTGCCTGGTGCTTGGCTATCATCTGTTCTGCTGCTGAGCGGCAGGGAAGACGGCAGCGAAGCCGGAATCGCCATAACAGCAAATAAAATACACAAATCCGGCAGGGACGCAGCAATCGTTTTACATGCGTCAGGCCGGATTTGCTTGTTTTATAAAATGCTTGCTTAGATTGAGACAAAAATAAGGACCATCCTAACGGACAGTCCTTATCCATCTACCTCATGCTCTTTCCACTAAGCCAGAACGCAGGCAGGAAGTACATACGTACATCTTCTTAGCGCCGCCGTTGACTTTGACTTTGACAGATTTCACATTCGCTTTCCAGATCGCATTGGATCTTCTATGGGAATGGCTCACGTTATTGCCGAAGTGAGCAGCCTTTTGACAAATCGCACATTTAGCCATGATCGCACCTCCTTAACCATACGATTTTTCCAATATGGAAAACACAACATAGGTATCATAACAAATCCGAGAAGATTTGGCAAGCGAAATTTTGAATTTTTTGAATTTTATTGTTAGATGTGCTGGTTTTTGAAGAGGGGGGGGTACGCAACCGTAAAAAGCTTCGGCGGAAGGGCCCGGCCTTGGTAAGGTTCGGCTCCCGTTTCGGGTCAGCTGCCTCTAAGGGAAAAAGACGGCAGTCACGGCAAGACATTCTTACGCAGCCGTGTCTTCGCACGTTGCTGCTACAGCAATATATTCGTACAACTGCCGTCTTTTTCCCTAAGATACAGCAAGACCCTGCAAAAGTCGCCGAACCTTACCAAGCCAGGGCCCTTCCGCCGAAGCTTTTTACGGTTGCTGGTTACTGGCCTTGCTACGAATATGATGTGAATGAGGTAAAAACACCTCTTTAGAGGCAAAACATAAGCAAGCGCCCTCACCAGGAGAGAAAGAGCAGCCAAAAACAGGCCAGGGGTTGACAGGGGTTGGCGACTTTTGGAGGGGTTTAGTACTTCCCGGGCAAAAAGGCGGCAGTTGTACGAATTCCTTGAAGTAGCAGCAACGTGCGAAGACACGGCTGCGTAAGAATGTCTGACCGTGACTGCCGTCTTTTTGCCCTGGAAGCACTTAACCCCGGAAACGGGAGCCAACCTCTGTCAACCCCTGGCCTGTTTTTTCGATCCCCCTTTCTCCCTTCGATCCCCCTTCTCCCCTGATGCAGGAGAAAACCCTTGAAAAAAATAGCAACCTGTTGTAATATTAATACCAGGAAGTAAAGGCGCTCCGGTCAATTTCGGGCGCCCTTTGTTATACCTGCAAAAAGAGAGGGGATGCTGCCGATGAGGGATATGGTAGAGCACATGGAGGGGATTAACCGTCTGATGGCCAGGTACGGCGTTAAGTTCGGGATTTATAAGAACCGGGAGTTTCACGAACAATTGTTTCCGTTTGATCCGTTGCCGCGGGTGATTACAAAAGAGGAGTTTGCCTACCTGCAAAAAGGCCTGTCGCAGCGGGTGGAAGCGCTGAACTGCTTTCTGGCGGACGTCTATGGAGAAAAGAAGATTGTGAGGGATGGCGTGATACCGGAAGATTTTATTTTTTCTTCTAAGGGATATCTGCCGCAGTGTGAGGGGATGATGCCTCCGAAGAAGATTTACAGCCATATATCCGGCATTGACCTGGTGCAGGCAAAGGATGGAACCTGGTATATTCTGGAAGATAATCTGCGGATTCCATCCGGGGCCTCTTATCCGATGATTGCCAGGGAACTGACGCGTCAGGCGTCGCCGCGGACTTTTATGAAGAACCATGTGGTGGACAACCGGAATTATGCCGGGATGCTCAAGGAGGTTATGGACCATGTCAATACCGGCGGCATCAATGTAGTGCTGACGCCGGGCCGCTATAACGCTGCTTTTTTTGAGCATTCCTACCTGGCAGAACGATCCGGGGCGATCCTGGCGATGCCGCAGGATCTGTATGTGGAAAATAACCGTCTCTATTACCGGCAGTATCAGGGAAAGCAATTGCAGGTGGGGACGGTGTACCGGCGGATCTCGGATGAGTATCTGGACCCGCTGTGTTTTGAGCCGGGAACACTGATCGGTGTTCCGGGGATTATGGATGTGTACCGCAGCGGGAATGTGGCGTTGGTCAACGCGCCGGGGAATGGGGTTGCCGATGATAAGGGGATCTACTATTTTGTGCCTCATATGGTGAAATATTATCTGGGGGAAGAAGCGATTCTTAAAAATGCTCCGACCTATCTGGCTTTTTATGAGCAGGATCGGACATTTATCCTGGAACATCTGGAACGGCTGGTGGTGAAGGATGTCTCGGAGGCTGGCGGTTATGGCGTGGTATTTGGAAGCGATCTGACAAAAGAAAAACGAGAAGAGTTAAAGCGGACGATTGCCGGGGACCCGAGGCGTTTTATCGCCCAAGAGGTGATTGATTTTATCGATCTGGATATCGTGGAAGGCGATGGGGGCGTTCCCCGCAAGGCGGATCTGAGGGCGTTTGTTCTGAGCGGAGAGACAACGAGGGTGTGGCCCAGCGGACTGACCCGTTTTTCCAGGAATCCGGATTCGTTTGTAGTGAATTCATCGCAGGGGGGAGGATTTAAAGATACATGGGTATTATCTCAATAGAAAAGGCGGATCACCTGTTTTGGCTGGGAAGATATACGGAGCGGGTGTTTACCACATTGCAGACATTTTTTAAATATTTTGATCAGATGCTGGATAGGGATGACAAGGCATATAAGACGTTTTGCGAGAAGCTGGCGATTCCTGTGATTTACGAGGATATGGATGATTTTATTGCGAAATATCTTTTTTCGGCGGAGGACCCTAACTCTGTTTACAGTAATATGATGCGGGCTTTTGACAATGCCGTGATTTTGAGAGACGAACTGAGCAGCGATACCCTTTCTTACATTCAGATGGCTTTGGACTGCATGGAACACTCGAAAATCCATGCGAACGCACTGGTCTATGATTTGCAGCCGGTAAAAGATTACCTGTTTGCATTCTGGGGGTGCCTGGATGACAATGTGGAGGATGAGGAGGCGCGCAATATCATTAAGTGCGGAAAATACCTGGAGCGGCTGGATCTGTATATGAGACTGCATTTTCCTTATCCTTACATAGAAAAAGAGTTCAGTAAATTTTTGAACCGTCTTCATAAAGTCCGCATCGGATATAACCTGGCGGAGGCAGACCGTCTCAAGGAGGTGATTGGCCTGGGGGATGGCTGGGCGGTGAGGCAGCAGGAGGCACTGGCTGCTTTGTGGAATATTTTTTAAATGAGGTGATGGGATTTGAAGAGGCTGCGTTTCCGGTATGAGATGCGGTTGAAACTGGATCGGAGTGTGTGGGACCATCATTTTCTGATCCGCTGCCGCCCGATGGAAAATGCACGGCAGCACAGAGAGGAAATGGCAATCACGATTGAACCGGCGGACTTTATCAGTGAGGTGAGGGATGGTTTTGGCAACGAAGGCTATGCTGGCTCTGTGCGTGAATTGCATGACAGTCTGCTGGTAGAGGCCAGGGGCGTGGTGAGGGAGGACCTTTCGGGGATTTCGGATTCGCTGCATCCCATGTACCGTTTTCCGTCGGCCTATACGATGCCTGATGAGGGGATTGGCAGGTTCCTGGAAGAGACGCGGGCGGAACGAAAACAGCCCTGCATGGACAAAGAAGGGTTGAGTTATATGATGAACCGTCTGTATGGGCGGTTTGTTTATTCGCCGGGGGCAACTACGGTGGCGACTACGGCGGCGGAGGCGCTGATTTTGGGGCAGGGGGTCTGTCAGGATTATGCCCATGTTTTTATCAGCCTGTGTCGTCTGGCAGGTGTGCCGGCACGCTATGTGGCAGGGATGATGCTGGGGGAAGGCGCCAGCCATGCCTGGGTGGAAGTATGGCTGGATGGAGGCTGGCAGGGGATGGACCCGACAAACAATCGTCTGGCAGATGAGACGTATATTAAACTGACTCACGGACGGGATTTTGGGGACGGAAGCATTGACCGCGGCCGTTTTCTGGGATTTGCCGGCCAGAGCCAGGAAATCTGTGTAAAGGTGGAAGAAATCATATGATAAAAGAGGTAGTTTCTGTCGGGCTTGCGGTGGATGAATGCCTCCGCGTGAAAAAGAATGTCCTGCAGCCGGAACGGCTGAGCGGAGACGAGAAAAGGATCTGTATTGTGACCGGAACGCATGGCGACGAACTGGAGGGGCAGTACGTATGTTATGAACTGAACCGGATGATACAAGAACATAAGGAGAACCTAAAGGGGATTGTCGAGATTTATCCGGCGCTGAATCCGCTGGGGGTGGATTCCATTTCCCGCGGGATTCCCATGTTTGATCTGGATATGAACCGCATTTTCCCGGGAGATGAGAAGGGGGCAGTGGCGGAGCATGTGGCGGCAAGGATTATCGAAGATATTGCCGGGGCGGATTTGTGCATTGACATCCATGCAAGCAACATATTTCTAAGGGAGATACCCCAAGCCAGAATCAATGTGAATACGGCCCGACAGCTTCTTCCTTTTGCCAGACGCCTGAATCTGGATTTTGTATGGATTCATGCGGCGGCAACTGTACTGGAGTCCACGCTGGCCCACAGCTTAAACAGCATCCAGGTGCCAACCGTAGTAGTGGAAATGGGGGTGGGTATGCGGATTACGGAAGAGTTCTGCCATCAGCTGACGGATGGGATCTTCTGTGTCATGAAAGACCTGGGAGTCTGGGACGGAGAGGTTGCAAAACCGAAAACGCCGATTATTTCCCAGGATGGGGAGGTGGGGTTTGTCAATGCCGAGGCCCCCGGGATTTTCGTGCCTTGTGTGGAGCACTGGAGGAATGTGCAGAAAGGGCAGAGGATCGGCAGAATCCTGAATTCTCTGGACGGAACCGTGGAACAAGAGGTCTGTGCACCCATACATGGGATGCTGTTTACCTTGCGGGAATATCCCGTGGTTTCCTGCGGCTCCCTGATTGCCCGTGTGCTGGGAGGTGATTTTGAATGAAAAAAGAATGTATTTATACGCTGAAAAAGCAGTATCGGGATGATCTTAATATATATGGATACCGCTTCGGCCAGGGGGAGAAGGCGGCCTGCATTGTGGGAAGCATCCGGGGGAATGAGGTGCAGCAGCTTTATATCTGTTCACAGCTGGTAAAATCATTAAAACGCCTGGAAGAAAACGGGGCGATTGTAGGCCGGAATGAGGTTATGGTGATTCCTTCCGTGAACCATAGTTCCATGAATATCAGCAAACGCTTCTGGGCCACGGATAATACGGATATTAACCGGATGTTTCCGGGTTATGATGCGGGAGAGACGACCCAGCGGATTGCAGCCGGACTGTTTGACGCAATTCAGGGTTACCAGTACGGAATTCAGTTTCCCAGCTTTTATCTTCCCGGTGATTTCGTGCCGCATGTGCGGATGATGGAGACCGGATTTCAGAGCCATGCCCTGGCAAATCAGTTCGGCATGCCTTATGTGGTGATTCGCAAGCCGAAGCCGATTGATACGACAACCTTAAATTATAACTGGCAGATCTGGAATACGAATGCTTTTTCTTTGTATACCAGCGCTACCGACCGCATTGACAGGGATTCCGCCAGGCAGGCGGTGGCCTGTGTGCTGCGTTTTCTGACCCAGATGGGGATTTTGCGTTATACCAGCCACAGCGGCTATCTGGCCAGCGTGATTCGGGAAGAAGAACTCTTCAATATAAAAACGGGGGTTTCCGGGATCTATCAGCGTTATGCGAATCCGGGAGAGGAGATTCACCAGGGGCAGATACTGGCTTCTGTGATCGACCCGCTGGAGGGGGAAGAACTGGCCAGGGTCTTATCCCCGACTGACGGGATTATTTTCTTTGCCCATAGCGCGCCGCTGGTGATGGAAGGGACGATCGTTTTTAAGATTATTGAACGCCTGCACGAGTAAAATAGATACATATTGCATAAAAAAATCCGAAATAAAGAAAAGGAATTTGTACGAATATTAGAAAACAAAATTGGGGATTCACAGAATTGGAAGGATGTGTTATAATAGCACTCGTGATTGACGTGGGGGTATAGCTCAGTTGGGAGAGCGCTTGAATGGCATTCAAGAGGTCATGGGTTCGAATCCCACTATCTCCATCCCAGTGTCTGAAGGCACATCGCAGAATACCGCACAAAAGTGCGGTATTCTTGTTTATGGAAGCAGGATTCTTTTTGTCATTCTTATCCGATACAGCCTCTTTTATATCTTTTCTATCAATGATACAATGTATAAAGTAAAATGAAAATATAAATAAGAAAGGAAAATGTCATGGAAAAAATCACCAGCTTTACCATCAACCATTTAAAGCTTCTGCCCGGGATTTATGTATCGCGCAAGGACAAGGCAGGAGATGCAGCTGTCACGACCTTTGATATCCGGATGACCCGGCCGAATTATGAGCCGGTTATGAATACGGCGGAGGTGCATACGATAGAACATCTTGGTGCGACTTATCTGCGCAATCGGGAGGATTTTTCCGGCCAGGTCCTGTATTTTGGGCCGATGGGATGCCGGACCGGTTTTTATCTTTTGCTGGCCGGGGATTATCGGTCGGAAGATATTGTACCTTTGATGGTGGATATGTTCACCTTTATCCGTGACTTTGAAGGCGAGGTACCCGGGGCGGCAGCGAGGGATTGCGGCAATTACCTGGATATGAACCTTCCCATGGCGAAATATCTGGCTGACCGGTTTTTGAGAGGAACTTTGCAGGGGATCGATAAGGCGCAGCTTTACTACCCTGAGGATTGAACGCCGAAGCGGGGCGGATAGGAGGATGCCGGAATGCATGATGATGTGTATCAGATGTATCTGGAAGAGGTGAAGAGGATTCCGGCCTGTACTCCGGAAGAAGAACAGACGCTTCCCGGACGGGCACAGGCAGGGGACCAGATGGCGAGAAAGCGGCTGCTGGAGGGAATGCTGCATTATACGATAGAACTGGCCGGAAAATACAAAAACAGAGGCTTGGCAGCAGGAGACCTGGTGCAGGAGACGAATATGGCAATGCTGCTTGCGCTGAACGATTATACAGGAGGAGATTTTCGGGGGCAGGTAAGGGATTTGGCATCCGCGAGAATCGAGGCTGCGCTTGAGTTGCAGAAGCAGGAAAAGCGAGCCGGAGAAGAGATTGCCGCGAGAGTGAATGTGCTCAAGGATATCTCCAAGATGATGGCGGATGAGTTGGGCCGGGAAGCTACGGTAGAGGAACTGGCAGAGAAAATGAAAATGACCGTTGAGGACATCAAGGATATCATGAAAGTGACTCTGGATGCGATGAGCGTCAGTCCGGATGCAGGGTTCTGACAGGGAGGAGGGGAATATGGGATTTTCTTATCAATTTGGTTTTATCGGGGCCGGCAATATGGGGTTTGCGATTATGAAAGGCCTTTTGAAGGATTTTTTGGCGGAGAGGATTACCTTTTATGAGCGGGATGCGCAGAGGGCGAAAGAAGTAGCGGAAGCTGCCGGCATAACGGCGGCGGAAAGCAGCTTGCTCTGCGCGCAGTCATCGGAATATGTGATTCTGGCAGTAAAACCCCAGCAGCTGAAGGCAGCTGCGGCAGAAATCCGTGAAGGAATCTCCAAAGAGCAGATATTGGTCTCGATTGCCCCTGGGGTTTCAATCGCGGACTTGAAGGGTTTGTTTGGAGCGGATTGCCGGGTGGTCCGTGCTATGCCCAATACGCCCGCGCTGGTGGGGGAAGGGATGAGCGGAGTCTGCTATGACCCGTCGCTCTTTAATGAGGAAGAGCAGGAGACAATCCGACGCTTTTTTGGTTCCTTTGGAAGAATGGTCCTGGTGGAGGAAAAGCTGATAGATGCGGTAGTATGTGTCAGCGGAAGTTCTCCGGCGTATGTATATATGTTTCTGGAGGCATTGGCGGACAGCGGGGTCCGGTACGGACTTACCCGCAACATGGCTTATGAATTGGCGGCGCAGGCAGTGCTTGGGAGTGCAAAAATGCTTTTGGAGACCGGTGAACATCCGGGGTGCTTAAAGGATCAGGTGTGCTCACCCGGAGGGACTACGATTGCTGCGGTGGCGGCGCTGGAAGAACACGGGTTGCGCAATGCCGTCATGAAGGCGTGTGATGCCTGCTATGCAAAGTGCGGGAATATTCGATGATGCAATTGAAAAATAAATGTCTGCGTGCAGCAAAGAGAGAATGAAGAAAACAAGAGGAGATAAAAGGTGATGGACAGTGCTGGAAAAAACATACCGGAACAAAAGAACGCCGTGGAACCGGTGATTCGCCTGGACCGGCAATTAAAGTATACGGGAACCATTTTAAAAATATACGAAGATACCGTGATTGCCAATGGGCATGAGGCTCATTGGGACTTTATTCACCACGACGGGGCGGCGGCGGTGGTGCCGGTAACCGATGAGGGGAAGATTCTTATGGTGCGCCAGTTCCGCAACGCTCTGAACCGGGAGACGCTGGAGATCCCGGCCGGAAAGGTGGATGATCCGAATGAGCCGAGGATCGAGTGCGCTTATCGGGAACTGGAGGAGGAAACGGGATACCGCTGCGATAATCTGGAATACCTGATGAGTATGAACACGACAGTGGCTTTCTGCGATGAGGCGATTGATATTTTTGTGGCCAGGAATCTGATTCCTTCCCATCAGCATCTGGATGAGGATGAGATCATCTATGTGGAGGAGTGGGAACTTTCTGATCTGGAAGAACTGATTTATAGCGGAAAGCTGACGGATGCTAAGACAGCAGCGGCGATTCTGGCATATGCAAGAAAATATAAAAAAGGCTGACGGGTCAGCCGGAAAGAGGAAAAGTCATAACTGTCCCGGTTTTTGCGTAAACTGAAAGAAAACGGTGACCGGGTATGAGAAGAAGGAATCAAGGGATTTATCTGCTTTTTTGGATTGGCGTGGGGATGATGACGGCAACCGTTGCTGCCAACCGTGCGTTTGCCTCCGGACTGGTGGATTACCGGATTTTGTATCAATATCTGCAGCGAGGCTGGCAGAGTATGATCGAAAAGGACTGGAAATGTATGCTGCGGATTTTGGCGGTGCGTTCTTTGCAGACAGCTGCGGTGGAACTGATATGCCGAAACCGGTTGCATTGGCTGTCAGTCCCTTTCCTGCTGATCTGGGCCGGCTGCAGCGCCGGCTTCTCCCTGGTATTGATGACCTGGTATCAGGGATGGATGGGGCTGTTTTTCTTTCTGATATCGAATTTTCCCCATCAGCTTTTTTATGGCACAGCATGGGGTATCCTTATTTTCCGATGTTTATCTGGCTATGAAGCCCGTCTGCGTCGGTTCTGGGGAGCAGTGGCGGCGCTTTTGCTGTTTGGTGTCCTGGCGGAGGTGCACATAAACACTCTGCTGCTTTCCCTGCTTTTTTAAAAATTTAAAGTAACTGAAAAAGGAGGATGGATTGTGCTGGAGGAGATTGATGCTTTTACTGAGTATTTGGTAAATATCAGAAAATCATCTAAGAATACGGTACTTTCTTACAGAAGGGATTTGCTGCAGCTGCTTTCTTATTTGGAGAAACAGGGGATTACGGAACTGCCCAAGGTGACCAGGACGAGTCTGAATTCCTACATTTTATATCTGGAGGGCCAGGGAAAGGCAACTGCCACCATTTCCCGCGTAGTGGCTTCGATGAAAGCGTTTTTTCATTATGAGATGTATGAGAGAAAGATCTACCGGGACCCGTCGGAACTTTTGAAAACGCCTCGGATTGAAAAGAAGGCGCCGGTAATTTTGACCGTGGAAGAGGTGGAACAGCTCTTAAGGCAACCGGAAGGGGACACGCCGAAAGAACTGAGAGATAAGGCAATGCTGGAACTTTTATATGCGACAGGCATCCGGGTATCGGAATTAATCCGATTAAAACTGGAAGATGTCAATCTTCAGGTCGGGTTCATAACCTGCCGGGATGGGCAAAAGGAGCGGGTGATTCCCTTTGGGAAGACAGCCGGCCGTGCGCTGCGCAATTATCTGGATCAGGCAAGGGAGCAGATGCTAAAGGGAAAGGAGTCTCCTTGGCTGTTTGTAAACTGTAATGGTTCTTCTCTTTCCCGTCAGGGTTTTTGGAAGATTTTAAAATATTATGGGGAGAAGGCCGGGATATTGCCGGATATTACGCCTCATATGCTGCGGCGTTCTTTTGCGGTTCATCTGATCCGGAGAGGGGCCGATTTGCAGTCTGTCAAGAATATGCTGGGGTATGCTGATCTGGCTACCACACAGATGTATATGAACTTTATGGAAAAAGATACGTCGCGTCTGGAAGGTTCCGGAGCGCGTTCCGGGGAATAAATATGGGAAAAGCAATATACATTGCTGAGAAGCCCAGTGTGGCCCAGCAGTTTGCTGCTGCCTTAAAGCTTTCCGCAAGGAGGGCGGACGGCTATATCGAAGCGAATGACGCCATTGTTACCTGGTGTGTGGGACATCTGGTAACCATGAGCTATCCGGAAGCCTATGACCCGAAATTAAAAAGGTGGAGTCTGCAGACCCTGCCGTTTCTGCCAAAAGAATTTAAGTATCAGGTTATCGAGGGCGTGTCCAAACAGTTTCAGATTGTAAAGAAACTGCTTAACCGGGAGGACGTGGATGTGATTTATATCTGTACGGACTCCGGACGGGAGGGAGAGTATATCTACCGTTTGGTGGATCAGATGGCAGAGGTCAAGGGTAAGGTTCGCAAAAGGGTGTGGATTGATTCCCAGACGGAGGAAGAGATCCTAAGGGGAATCCAAAACGCAAAGGACTGGAGCGACTATGACAATCTGGCGGCTTCCGCCTACCTGCGCGCCAAGGAAGACTACCTGATGGGGATTAATTTTTCCCGGCTGCTGACACTCAAATACGGGCCGGCCATTTCCGGTTATATGAAGACCGAGCGGACAGTCTTATCGGTAGGACGTGTGATGACTTGTGTGCTGGGGATGGTGGTGCGCCGGGAAAGGGAGATCCGGAATTTCGTAAAAACCCCCTTTTACCGGGTGGTTGGAAGCTTTGAAGCAAATACTATGAGATTTGACGGGGAATGGAGGAGCGTGGAGGGGTCCCGCTACTTCCAATCGCCTTATCTTTATAAGGAAAACGGTTTTAAGGAACGAAAGTATGCAGAGGAACTGATCGGGACCTTGCAGCAGAACCAGCCATTGACGGCAATACTGAAAAAGGTCGAGAAAAAGAAAGAGGCCAAGAATCCGCCGTTGCTTTACAATCTGGCTGAGCTGCAGAATGAATGTTCCCGGATGTTTAAGATCAGTCCGGATGAAACGCTCCGGATTGTTCAGGAATTATACGAAAAGAAACTGGTTACCTATCCCCGTACGGATGCCCGCGTGCTCTCGACCGCGGTGGCCAAAGAGATTTATAAAAATATCGGGGGACTTCAGAATTTTGCCCCGCTGAAGACCTATGCGGCTGAGGTATTGGCTCAGGGGTCTTATAAAAACATAGCCAGGACCCGTTATGTCAATGACAAGCAGATCACAGATCACTATGCGATTGTCCCTACCGGGCAGGGGTTCGGGGCCTTTCGTGGACTGGCCCCTCTGGCGATGAAGGTTTATGAGCGGATTGCCAGACGGTTTTTATGTATTTTTTATCCGGCAGCAGTCTATCAGAAATATGCGCTGGAACTGGAGGCTGACAAGGAACATTTCTTTGCCGGGTTTAAGGTTTTAAAGGAACCGGGATATTTAAAAGTGGCTGATGGGAACCAGCAGCAAAAGGAGTCCGGGCAGCCGGAAAAGGAAGATTTGGAACTGAACCAGAAAAATCAGGAGAATCCGGCTTTTATTGCCATGCTGGAGACGCTGAAAAAAGGGATGCCGCTGGCAGTAACCGCTCTTTTAGTCAAGGAGGGAGAGACTTCTCCTCCCAAACGGTACTCTTCCGGTTCCATGATCCTGGCGATGGAGAACGCCGGACAGCTGATTGAGGATGAGGAACTGCGCGCTCAGATCAAGGGAAGCGGGATCGGAACCAGCGCCACCCGTGCAGAGATCCTGAAAAAGCTGGTCAATATCCGGTATCTGGCCTTGAATGGAAAGACACAGATAATCACGCCGTCCCTCCTTGGGGAACTGGTGTTCGATGTGGTAAATGCGTCGATACGCCAGCTTTTGAATCCGGAACTGACGGCCAGCTGGGAAAAAGGTCTGACTTATGTGGCCGAAGGAAGCATCACTCCGGAGGAGTATATGCAGAAGCTGGAACATTTTGTGGCCGGACGCACCTATGGCGTCCTGAAACTGAATAATCAGCATGACCTTCGGGAATGTTTTGAACAAACAGGAAAGAATTATCTGCCCGCAAAACGCGGCAGGCAGGAGTCCGGGACGGCTTCCGGCCCCCGCGTAAAAAAATAAAGGAGAGACCATTATGAAAAAAAATGAAATGAAAGTGCATGAACTGTACAGCCTGGAGCATACCATGGCAAAGCCGCTTCTGGAAGAACATGAATACCCTTGGGAGGCGCTGCCGCATATCGGAGATTTTATCCGCAAACTGGGAGAATCCCTGCCAAAGGGTGAATATGACAACCCCAAGGACGGGATCTGGATTCACAAGACGGCCAGAGTGGCGCCTACAGCGGGAATTATGGCACCGGTTATCATCGGCCCGGCTGCTGAGATTCGCCATTGTGCCTTTATCCGGGGAAAAGTCCTGATTGGTTGTGGAGCAGTAGTCGGCAATTCCAGCGAACTTAAAAATGTGATTCTGTTTGACAATGTACAGGTGCCGCACTATAACTATGTGGGAGACTCCATTTTGGGATACAAGGCCCATATGGGCGCCGGTTCCATTACTTCCAATGTAAAATCGGATAAGAAGCTGGTAAAAGTCCATGGCGAGGACGGGGATATTGAGACTGGTATGAAAAAGTTCGGCGCCATGATCGGAGATGAGGTAGAGGTCGGCTGCGGGTCTGTCTTAAACCCGGGAACCGTGATCGGAAAGAACAGCAACATCTACCCGCTGTCAAGCGTGCGTAAATGCGTAAACGCCAATTCCATTTACAAGAATCAGGGAGAGATTGTGCAAAAGCAGGAGTAGGTCCGGCATACACTTGGAAAATTATAAAAGGCCCCGGCGATCTGATAAAAAGATTGCCGGGGTTTTTGCTGAAAATTAACGGGTGCCGAAGATACGGTCACCGGCATCGCCCAGTCCGGGACAGATGTACGCGTTCTCGTTGAGGCAGCGATCCAGGTGGCCGATGTATAGCTGAATGTCCGGGTGCGCCTTCTGCAGACGTTTCACTCCTTCCGGCGCGGCGATGATGGACATAAACTTGATATGCCTGCCGCCATGCTGCTTGATGAAATCCACAGCAGCCACGGCAGAGCCGCCGGTGGCTAACATCGGGTCCGTGACTACGATCGTGCGCAGTTCAATGGGGGTGGGAAGCTTGCAGTAATATTCGTGAGGCTCATGGGTATCTTCATCCCGGTACAGGCCGATATGGCCGACTTTGGCGCTGGGCACCAGTGCAAGAATGCCATTGACCATTCCCAGGCCGGCACGGAGAATCGGAACCACAGCCAGCTTTTTTCCGGAGATCATGGGTGTCATGCAGGTCTCGATCGGGGTCTCGATTTCGACATCTTCTACCGGAAGATCCCGGAGGGCTTCATATCCCATCAGCATGGCGATCTCTTCGATCAGAGAACGGAATTCGTTGGTGCCAGTGCGCTTGTCACGAAGAATGGAGATCTTGTGCTGGATGAGCGGGTGACTGATGATCGTTACGTTTTCCATAAATGGTGTCCTTTCTTAGTGTAGGCTGGTATTTTTATTGATGTATTTCTGGCTTTATTATACATGGATTATCACAAATTGTCATCGGTTTTATGCAATTATTTGGAATCCGGCGCAAACATGACAACCGCATAGTCACCCAGATCATGAGGGACAGGGATTGAGAAATAAATCACACCCTGATTTTCGTAGCTGAAGGAATCCGGAAAGCCACCTTCGTAAGGGAAATCGGCATTGGTGAACATATTTGTGTAATCCTCCAGGCTGGTATTATTTTTGATATCCATCAGCTTGGCCTTTAAGGAATCATTGACATTGTAGAAGGCGCAGTCTCCGGAAAGCACATAACCGGCCATGGTATACGGGTCTGCAAAGTGGTCAAAGCCGATATCAGAAACATTAGGGACATCGATGGTGTTGCTGTACATGATGTTGGTTGAATCAGCAGCGCCTTTTTTGGCCAGGGTTCCCGTGTAAAGGACAGTAATGCGGTTGCGGTCGGCAGACAATACCTGACAGGAGACGTTCAGGGAATCTTCTGCATCGCTGATCTGGTGGGCATCCAGTATGGAAAGGGCATTTTTCTTTAAAAGTTCGTTGACCGCGGAAGCCTTTTCGGTATCTTCCATATTGATGACAACAGGGTAGGCGACGGAGACTTTGCCGGAAGAGTAGGTACTGGTCTGAGTGGATATCCTTTTATTGCCAGTGGCTGAGGCCTCCAGGGAAGCCGCCGCGGAATTTTCCGGGGTTTCGGTGTTTTCCGTGCTGTCTTCTTCGTCGGCTTCGGTCGAGGGTGCCATCGTCTCGGCGGCAGTGGTATGGGTGCTGCCGAGATCTACTTTTTCGGGAGACTTTTTGCATCCGGTTGTCAAAATGGTGGCCGAGAGTGCCAAGGCACAAATGGCAGCTGTTTTCATCATCAGTGTATCCTCCTTATTTCTGCTTGGTGTGAACGGTGTAATATGTTGCAATATCCGGCGGGGCAGAAGATAAAGGAAAAGCCTCAGAATCCCTGGATACCCAAGAGATTCTGAGGCTCTATGCCCCTGCCAAGGATGCCGGCAGCCGGACTCGAACCGGCACGAGGTCGCCCCCGTCAGATTTTGAGTCTGATGCGTCTGCCATTCCGCCACGCCGGCTTACT
>CAMSTY010000054.1 GCA_947063875.1 uncultured bacterium | reverse complement strand
GCCCCCGTCAGATTTTGAGTCTGATGCGTCTGCCATTCCGCCACGCCGGCTTACTTCCGCAACAAAAAGCATTGTAACATATACGGAAGGTTTTGGCAAGTATTTTTTGTCAAATCAGAGCAATTTTTCAAAACGATCCATGGCTTTGGCGGTGTTTTCATGGCTTCCGAAAGCAGTCAGCCTGAAATAATGGCTGCCGTTTTCTCCAAAACCGGCCCCGGGGGTGCCTACTACCTGGGCACGATTCAGCAGATAATCAAAAAACTGCCAGGATTCCATGGCGTCTGGGCATTCAAACCAGATGTAGGGGGAATGGATACCGCCAAAGAAACGGATATTTTTTCGGGTCAGCGTGTCGGCAATCCGGCGGGCATTTTCCTGATAGTAGCGGATGTTTTCCTGACATTGCGCCATGCCTTCCGGAGAGAACACGGCCTCAGCGCCCTTTTGGATGATATAGGAGGTGCCGTTGAACTTGGTGGACTGGCGGCGGTTCCACATGGCGTGAAGGGAAAACTCTCTGCCGTCAGAGGCCCTGAATCGGAGCTCTCTGGGAACGACCGTGTAGCCGCAGCGCGTGCCGGTAAAGCCGGCGGTCTTGGAAAGGGAGCAGAATTCAATGGCACAGCGTTTGGCCCCCTCGATGGCGTAGATGCTGCGCGGAAGCTCCGGGTCCTGGATAAAGGCCTCGTAAGCGGAGTCGAAGAGGATAACGGCTTCATTTTCCAGGGCGTAGTCCACCCATTCTTTTAATTGGCTGCGGTTGTAGACAGCACCTGTCGGATTGTTGGGAGAACACAGGTAAATGATGTCGGCATGGATTTGCCTGTCGGGCATTGGCAGGAACTGATTGTCGGCATTGCCGGACAGATAGGTGATGGATTTGCCGCTCATCAGGTTGGAATCCACGTAGACCGGGTATACGGGGTCCGGGATCAGGATTGTGTTGTCGCCGGAAAAGAGTTCGCAGATATTGCCGGTATCGCTCTTGGCACCATCGGAGACAAAGATATCCTCCGGATCAACGCAAACCCCGTTTCCGGCATAATAGCGGCTGATGGCTTCCCGCAAAAAGAGATAACCCTGCTCGGGGCCATAACCCTTGAACGTACCGGAGGCCGCCATGGCATCGACGCCGTTATGGAGCCCCTGTATGGCCAGGCTGCCCAAAGGCAGGGTGACGTCTCCGATTCCCAAACGGATAATCTCCTTGTCCGGGTTGGCGGCAGAATAGGCGGCAACGCGGTGGGCGATTTCGGAGAATAAGTAACTTTCTTTCAGCTTTTGGTAATTTTCATTTAATTTCGGCATGGGGAAATCCTTTCTGAATTTTTATAATGGTTGATTCTAGCAGAGAATTCCCGGATCGTCAAGAACCATGCCAAGAAACTCCTTGAATCCGAAGTGGCATGTGTGTATAATAGTATCTAAAGCCACATATGGCGTGGGATTGAGGTGAGGAAGCATGCTGACCTGCAAGGAAGCAGAGAAAATGGTAATGCCTTATATTGACGAAGAACTGGGAGAAGAGGAACTGGACGAGTTTCTGGAGCATATTGAAGAGTGCAGCCTGTGCCGGGAGGAACTGGAGATTTATTACACCGTGTCCGTGGGGCTGAGACAGCTGGACTCCGGAACCGGCGTATATGATATTGCAGGGGCCCTGGAGGAAAGCATGAATCTTGCCTGGCTGAAAGTGCGGGCAGTGCGCCTGCGGAGGGTGATCTGCTATGCGGTGGGAACCCTGTGCGCGACCGGGGTGCTGACGGCGATGGTTTTGCAGCTGCGCATCTGGTGGCAGGCAGGCCTTCTGGGATAGTGTACGCCGGACGGCCGAGACAGAACAGATAAGGAGAATGCAATGGAAAAGCTGGTATTGATTGACGGTCACAGTATTTTAAGCCGGGCCTTTTATGGGATTCCGGAATTGACCAATTCCGAGGGACTCCACACCAACGCGGTGTATGGGTTCCTCAATATTATGTTCCGGATTCTGGAAGAGGAGAAAGCGGATCATCTGGCTGTCGCTTTTGACCGGCATGAGCCGACATTCCGCCATGAGATGTATGCAGAGTATAAAGGCACCCGTAAACCGATGCCGGAAGAGCTGCGCGAGCAGGTCCCTTTGATGAAAGAGGTGCTCGTGTCGATGGGGGTGCCGATTATGGAGATGGCCGGCTATGAGGCGGACGATATCCTGGGAACCCTGGCAAAGAGAATGGCCGGAGACGAGGTAGAGGTATCGGTGGTGTCAGGGGACCGGGATCTGTTGCAGCTGGCAGACACCCATATCAAGATCCGGATTCCGAAGACGAACCGCAACGGTACGGAGGTAAAAGACTATTACCCGGAAGATGTAAAACGCGAATATCAGGTGACACCGTTGGAATTTATCGATGTAAAAGCCTTGATGGGGGATGCTTCCGACAATATTCCCGGCGTTCCTTCCATTGGGGAGAAGACTGCTACCAGCCTGATTGTGACATATGGGAGCATTGAGAATGCCCATGCGCATCTGGAGGAGATCAAGCCGCCAAGGGCCAGAAAAGCCCTGGAAGAGCATTATGATATGGCAGTGATGAGCAAAGATCTGGCCACGATTCGTCTGGACTGCCCGATTGATTTTTCCTACGGGGATGCCCAGATCGGCAATCTTTACACGGCTGAGGCATATCAGTATATGAAACGGCTGAATTTCAAATCGATCCTGTCACGTTTTGATGTGCAGCAGACAGAAGGATGCCCGGCGCAGGAGCATTTCTGGCTGGTGGAAGAATATGCCGGGGTGGAGCAGGTATTTGAAAAGGCAAAAAAAGCGGATAAGGTCGGATTTCAGCTGATTGAAGGGTTTAGCGGGGTCGAAGGGCTGGGGATTTGTTTCGGTGAGGAGGATTGTTACGCGGTGCCGGTATCCGGTTTTGTGACGGGAGCCTATCTGTGCAGCCGGCTGGAGGGCCTGCTTCAAGAGATGGCGGAACGCAATCAAAAAGCCGGGAGCGAAAAGGAGAGCCAGGACAGGGCTTTACCGGCATTTTATGCGGTGACGCTTGATTTGAAATCCCAGCTGAAATATCTGAAGCTTGACTATGGATGCCCGGCTGCAGACGCTAAAGTAGCCGGATATTTGCTAAACCCATTAAGGGACACGTACGATTATGAGGATCTGGCCAGAGATTACCTGGGACTTGCCGTTCCATCCAAAACAGCCCTGCTAGGAAAAGAAAAGCTGGGTGAGGCATTGGCCCGCGGGGAGGAACGTGCAATAAATTGTGCTTGTTATCCGGGGTATGTTGCCTGGAAGGCGATGCCGCTGCTGGCGCAGAAACTGGAAGATGAGGGGATGGGAAACCTGTACCGTACCATGGAGATGCCGCTCATTTACAGTTTGTACCATATGGAGGATGCCGGAATCCGGGTGGATAAAGAACAGCTCAGGGCATATGGGGAGAATCTGAAAGGAAAGATTGATAAGCTGGAACAGGAGATCTATGACCTGGCCGGAGAAACGTTCAACATCAATTCGCCGAAGCAGCTGGGCGAAGTACTGTTTGACCACATGCAGCTTCCACACGGTAAGAAGACAAAGACCGGCTATTCCACGGCTGCGGAGGTGCTGGAAAAGCTGGCGCCGGAGTATCCCCTGGTACAGCATATCCTTGATTACCGGCAGCTGGCAAAGCTGAATTCCACCTATGCGGAAGGGTTGGCCGTCTACATCGGCGAAGACGGACGGATTCACGGCAAATTCAATCAGACCATCACAGCCACCGGGAGGATCAGCAGCACAGAGCCGAACCTGCAGAATATCCCGGTGCGGATGGAACTGGGAAGGGAGATCCGCAAATTGTTTGTGCCGAAAGAGGGCTGTGTGTTCGTGGATGCTGACTATTCCCAGATTGAACTGCGGATACTGGCCCATATGTCAGGGGATGAACGGCTGATCCGGGCTTATGGGGAGGCGCAGGATATCCATGCCATCACAGCGTCAGAGGTGTTCCATATCCCGCTTGCGGAAATAACGCCGCTGCAGAGGCGTAATGCAAAGGCAGTAAATTTCGGTATTGTCTATGGGATCAGTGCATTTGGACTCAGTGAAGACCTGAGTATTTCCAGGCAGGAGGCCATGGAATATATCAATAAATATTTCGAGACTTACCCGGGGATCAAGGCATTTTTGGATAAGCAGGTGGAGGAAGGAAAGGAAAAGGGGTTTGTCACTACCATGTTTGGCAGAAGACGGCCGGTTCCGGAACTGAAATCCGGCAATTTTACACAGCGTTCTTTTGGGGAACGTGTTGCCATGAACTCGCCGATACAGGGTTCGGCAGCAGATATCATGAAGCTGGCCATGATTGCGGTAGATCAGGAATTGCGGGGCCGGAATATGAAATCCCGGATTGTACTGCAGATCCATGATGAACTTCTGGTGGAGGCAGCCAAAGAGGAGGC
The DNA here is from genome assembly GCA_947063875.1 of uncultured bacterium. Classification (GTDB taxonomy): domain Bacteria; phylum Bacillota; class Clostridia; order Lachnospirales; family Lachnospiraceae; genus Brotaphodocola. Next base: position 19,692 of record CAMSTY010000054.1, on the reverse strand, counting down.
AGGCGAGGTGGCGCGGATTCTGGAGGACAAGATGAAGCATGCCGCGTCTCTGCGTGTCGCTCTGGAAGTGGAGGCACACTGCGGGAACAGCTGGTATGATACAAAAGAAGGGGGCGCACAGCCGGAGCCGGAATTCCTCATCCGAAAAGCCCGATTGCAGGATGTGGACGGCATCGCGGCTGTTATGGAAGAGGCGAAGCAGACGATGGAGAATCCGGACTGGTTTGTGGCAGACGACCGCCGCTGGATCGAGTCCCATATAACAGACGAAGGTTTCACTATGGTAGCAGAAACCGTGGGACAAGAGCAACCGGAAATAGCCGCGTTCTTTATTGTGGCGTTTCCCAAAAACGATGAGAATCACCTGGGGAGGGAACTTGGCTTTGATGATGTGCAGCTGGGCCAGACGGTCCATATGGATTCCGTTGCCGTGTGCAAGAGATATCGCGGCCATCATCTTCAGGGCAGGCTTTTGTCAGAGGCGGAGAAGGAATTGTGTGGTTATCCTTTCCGGCATTTGCTCTGCACAATTCATCCCGATAATCAGGCGAGCCTGAAAACCATGCAGGATCATGGATATGAAATTATGGCTACCAAGGAAAAGTACCATGGCCGCCTGCGCCATATTCTGTACAAGAAGAGGGAAAGGAGAAACGTGCTGGTCAGTTCCTGCCTTCTGGGCGTTCATTGCCGTTATAACGGAGAAGGGGACGCAAAGCCGGAGTTAAAGGAATTGATGGCGCAGGCACATTTGATCCCGGTATGCCCGGAGATCATGGGCGGGCTGGCTACCCCCAGAGAGCCGGCCGAACGAGTGAAAGGCCAGGTCCTGACCGTCTCCGGACTGGATGTGACAAAACAGTATCAAAAGGGGGCGAAAGAAACGCTGGCGCTGGCGAAAACATTCGGATGCTGTTTTGCCGTTTTAAAAGAACGCAGTCCTTCCTGCGGAAAAGGAGTGGTGTATGACGGCAGCCATTCGGGTACCCTGACAGAGGGGAGCGGAGTGACGGCAGAACTTCTGGAAGCCTATGGAATCCGGGTGTTTGGGGAAAGTGAAATCGGCGAATTGAAAAAATGGATGGATGATGCGGGAAAATTGTGGTATAATAGGAACGCTTAGCGAGGTATTTCACGAGTTTAGTGTGAGTAATACCTGGCCGCTTAGCGAATGGGAGCCGAAGGCAAAGCATGAGGTTAGTGGACATGGTATCATGTCGTCAGACATTATACCTGCGCCGGTTCGCGTCCGACCAAAAGGGAGGACAATTTCCGAAGCGAACCGTGTGCATCCCCCGGAGGGAGCATGTCCGGAGGACATGGTACAATAATGAATTGTGCCGATGCGCAAGCAGGCCATACCGAGAACAGGAAAGAAAAGAAAGAAGGATTATTGATATGATGAATCAAACAACGGAAGAGATTCGCAATCCGGAACTGATAGAGGCTATGCAGGCCATGCTCCGGCATGACAATGAGAAGACCCGGGGACGGATGGCGGAAGCGCTGATGAATTCCCGCCTGCTTTCCCCGATCCAGAGGCAGACGATCCTGACAGAGCGGGAAGGCCCCTCGACGAGAATCCGGTTTGAAGATATCCAGAATGCGCAGGGAGATAAGTATTATCTGGCATTTACGGATATGGAAGAATATAACAAGTGGAATGAGGACGGAACTCATGACCAGGCGCTGATTATGACTATGGAAGATTTCGGGAATATTTTGATTCGCAGTATCAATGACCTGAGGGGATTTGTAGTCAATCCGTTTGGAGAGAATGTCAGTATATCGAAGAGCCTGCTGTTGTCCCTTTTAAAACAGAGAGAGGCGAGAGAACATGCATCCCTCGAAAACTGAACGGACGGATAACATGCAGGTGATCGGGATAACCGGCGGCGTCGGCGCAGGGAAAAGCCGGATTCTGAGGATTCTGCAGGAGGAATACGGGGCTTATATCCTGCTGGCAGACGAGGTGGCGGCAGGGCTGGAAGAGCCGGGGCAGGAAGGTCTCAGACAGCTGGTGGAGTGCTTTGGAAGGGAAATCCTGGATGCAGAGGAAAAGCTGGACAGAGGCGCGTTTGCCGAACGGATTTTTAAAGACCCAAAGGCGCTTACGCAGGTGAATGCGATCATTCATCCCCTGACATGGCAGGCGCTTTGCAGACAGGTGGCAGAGATTGCCCTTTCTGCCCCAAAAGGACGAAAGGCGCTGATTGCAGTGGAGGCGGCATTGTTTGACAGACAAAGCCGCCAACTTTGTGATACGCTTTGGTATGTGGATGCTTCTGAGGAAAACCGCATTGTGCGTCTGATGGAAAATCGGGGATATACCCGGGAAAGATGCAAAAATATCATCAGAAACCAGCCGGAACGGGAGGCTTTTCTGGCTCTGGCGGATGTGGTGATTGATAACAATGGCACGTTGGAGGAAACCCGGGAGCAGATTGCCCGGCAGCTGGGAGAACCCTAAGCGCGTCCAGGGCGGTTTATGACAAGGATATTTGCGACAGCCGGAGAAAAAGTTGGAAAAGCAGGACGATAATTATGAGATTAGTGAGTATCGCAAGCGGAAGCAGCGGAAACTGCACCTACATAGGCTCGGAGAGCACCCATCTGCTGGTGGATGCGGGAATCAGCAACAAACGAATCGAACAGGGACTGAATGAGATCGGGATCAAGGGAAGCGAGCTGAATGGCATTATGATTACCCACGAACATTCGGACCATATCCGGGGCCTTGGCGTTCTGGCAAGAAAGTATGGGATTCCGGTATATGGGACCAGGGAGACGCTGGAGGAGATTTCCGAAAAGAAGTGCCTGGGCGAGTATCCGAAAGAACTTCTGACAGAAGTGTGGCCGGACCGGGAATTTGAGGTGGGAGATTTAAGGCTGATGCCGTTTTCCATCGATCACGATGCGGCAAACCCGGTGGCTTACCGGATTCAAAATGGTCGGAAACATGTAGCGGTAGCCACGGACATGGGGCATTATGATTCCTATATCATCGACCACCTGCAGGGTTTGGATGCATTGCTGATAGAATCCAACCACGATGTAAATATGCTGCAGGCAGGGCCGTACCCTTATTATTTAAAACGCCGGATTCTGGGAGATCATGGCCATTTGTCGAATGAGAATGCCGGGAGGCTTCTAAACCATCTGCTTCACGACCATCTAAAGCATATTTTGCTGGGACATCTGAGCAAAGAGAATAATTATGAGGCGCTGGCCTATGAGACTGTGAAACTGGAGATCGATCAGGGGGACACCCCCTATCAGGCATCCGATTTTTCGATTGCAGTGGCCAGAAGGGATGAGATGTCACAGATTGTGTATATATAGAAAAGGAGGACAAGGCGAAAATGGATAAGGTGATAATTACCGTAGTGGGAAAGGATACCGTGGGAATCATCGCAAAGGTATGTACCTATTTATCGGAAAAAAATGTCAATGTGCTGGACATTTCCCAGACGATAGTGCAGGAATTCTTTAATATGATGATGATTGTGGACATTAACCAGGCGCAGGTATCTTTCGAGGAGATTTATACCCGTCTGGAACAGCTGGGCGAAGAGATCGGCGTGAAGATCCATTGCCAGCGTGAAGAGATTTTTACTAAAATGCATCGGATCTGAAAATCAGAGAACGAAAGGTAAAGGCGGAAAACAGAATGCTGAATATGTTTGAAGTGATTGAGACCAACAATATGATCGAACACGAGCGGCTGGATGTGCGCACGATCACAATGGGGATCAGCCTGCTGGATTGCTGTGACAGTGATTTGAATGTGGTCAACCAAAAAATATACGAGAAGATTGTCCGGTATGCCCAAAACCTGGTAGCTACCGGCGAGGAAATCGCCCGGGATTTCGGAGTGCCGATTGTCAACAAACGAATTTCCGTGACTCCGATTGCACTGGTCGGCGGCTGTGCCTGCAAAAATCCGGAAGATTTTGTGACGATTGCCCGTACGCTTGACCGGGCGGCTCATGAGGTTGGGGTGAATTTTGTCGGCGGCTATTCGGCGCTGGTATCCAAAGGGATGACAGCCGCCGACGAAAACCTGATTCGTTCGATCCCGCAGGCTTTGGCCTGTACCGAACGGGTGTGCAGCTCTGTCAATGTGGGTTCCACCAGGACCGGACTGAATATGGATGCGGTGCGTCTGATGGGCGGGATTGTCAGGGAGACGGCAGAGGCTACCAGGGAGCAGGATTCCCTGGGATGTGCAAAGCTGGTGGTGTTTTGTAATGCGCCGGATGATAATCCTTTTATGGCAGGGGCATTTCACGGTGTAACCGAGGCGGATGCCATCATCAATGTTGGCGTCAGCGGCCCCGGCGTGGTGAAGGTGGCGCTGGAAAAGGCAAGAGGAGAGAATTTTGAGGTGCTTTGCGAGACGATCAAAAAGACTGCCTTTAAGATTACCCGGGTAGGGCAGCTGGTGGCGCAGGAGGCTTCCAGACGGCTGGGAGTGCCTTTCGGGATTATTGACCTGTCTCTGGCGCCGACTCCGGCAATCGGTGACAGCGTGGCGGAGATCCTGGAAGAGATTGGCCTGGAACGCGTGGGTGCGCCGGGAACCACGGCTGCGCTGGCCATGCTGAACGATCAGGTGAAGAAGGGCGGCGTCATGGCATCCTCTTACGTGGGCGGATTAAGCGGGGCGTTTATTCCGGTCAGCGAAGATCAGGGAATGATCGATGCCGTGACGGAAGGCGCGCTGACGCTGGAAAAGCTGGAGGCCATGACCTGTGTCTGTTCGGTGGGACTGGATATGATTGCCATTCCGGGGGATACTTCACCGGAGACAATTGCCGGCATTATCGCGGATGAGGCGGCAATCGGGATGATCAACCAGAAAACCACGGCAGTACGCGTGATTCCGGTGATAGGGAAGAAGGTCGGAGACACCGTGGAATTCGGGGGATTGCTTGGCTATGCTCCGGTAATGCCGGTAAATTCCTATTCCTGTGAAAAATTCGTAAATCGGGGCGGACGGATCCCGGCGCCGATTCACAGCTTTAAGAATTGATCCGATATGGTCCAAAAATCAAGGGTGAAAGATAATCGAGGATAGAATAATGGGAAAAGAATCGCTGGAATCCATGTTGGATTTTTTGGTCAATGAGCACCTGCAGCAGATGATTTTCAGCAATCCGACAGAAAAGGACGGACTCTCCAAAGTGAGGGTCCGTCCGGTTGCGCTTAAAGGAGAACTGAAGTTCCAGGCGGAGGAGCTGGCGGGAAATCAGGCATTTCATCATAATTTTTCAGACAAGGAACTGAAAGATTATGGAAAGCAGCTGCTGGCAGGGCGTTTCCGGCAGGCCGAGGTTTATTCCAAGCTGGGAAGCGCCACGGTATTGGTGGGGAAAAAAGGGACCGTCACCGTGAAGGTAAAACGAAAGGAACAGATTCTGTCGGAGGGAGAGGTGCAGCTTTTCCATAACAGGCAGAAGCGATACGTTTTGGAGGAAGGGACGCCGGTGCCTTTTCTGATGGATCTGGGAGTGATGACGGCAGAGGGAAAGGTCGTCCGCACCCGTTACGATAAATTCCGCCAGATCAATCGCTTTTTGGAATTTATTGAGGACATTCTGCCAAAACTTACAAAAACGCGAGAAAATACGATCCTTGATTTCGGGTGCGGGAAGTCTTATCTGACGTTTGCCATGTACCATTATTTAAAGCAGGTGAAAGGTTATCCGATCCGGGTGATCGGCCTGGACCTGAAAAGGGATGTGATTGCCCGCTGCAACCTCCTGGCAGAAAAGTACGGATATGACCGTCTGTCCTTCTATCACGGAGATATCGCGGATTACGAGGGCGTGGATCAGGTCGATATGGTGGTAACCCTCCATGCCTGCGATACGGCCACGGATTATGCGCTGGCAAAGGCGGTCCGCTGGAACGCAAAGGTGATCTTATCCGTGCCCTGCTGCCAGCATGAATTAAACCGACAGATGGAGAACCATCTGATGAAGGCCGTATTCCGGTATGGAGTGATCAAGGAACGGATGGCTGCGTTATATACGGATGCATTGCGGGCGGAATTGCTGGAGGCCGAGGGATATCGGACCCAGATCCTGGAATTTATCGATATCGAGCATACCCCCAAGAACCTCCTGATCCGCGCGGTAAAGGAAGGCAAGAAAAAAGAAAACAGACAGGAGATCCAGCAGATTATGGAGTTTCTGGGGGTGAACCCAACGCTTGGGAAGCTTCTGGGCTTTAAAGCACAATGACGGACCGGGTATATTCATTTGGCATGAGCCGGCCGCTTTTGGCATAGATAAGCGACTGATATAGGTGAGAAGCATGAAAGTCCATCTGCAGCAAAGAAAGTGCGTCACGGTTCAGGATTTTAGGGGCATTTGCCGTCTTGGTCACCAGTGGCAGCGAGGACGTGCGCTTCAGCCGGCTTAGAAGCGGAGCAGCCTGGCGCCGGAAGCCGAGAATGCGGGCATAGCAGACATAGTCCAGGTTTTTATAATAGCTGGCCTGTTCTGCGGTGATGCCAAGCAGCAGATGCAGCAGGGCGCGGCTGATGCGGGTGTAGGTGTAGCTGCGGGTTTTCAGCTGCATGATACGGCCGGAAAAGGTGGCAAAATTCAGGATGTCACGGCCCAGGCGGGATGCTAATTCCGGTGACATGTCTGCATAATCCGAAAAGGAATTTTTGCCGCCGGTATGCGACAAATCCAGAAGGCGGGCATTGAGCAGAGGAGTCAGATCGTCGGGAAATACCGGCTCCAAATGCTCCAGAAGCGCAAATACGGCTCCTGGCACCTGTCCGTGGACCACGGGGAAATTCTGATCGCGGATGGCGCTGCGGATGGCTGAGGCCGAGGCAAAAACGTCCTGGGAGACAGGGGATGTCTCATGATATCCCTGACCGGCGCGCCGGATGGTAACGGGTTTTATGGAACTGTTCCTCTGCCCGAGGGCTTTCAGATACTCAACACCAAGAATATTGTTGGGGGAGGCAAGGAGCGCATCCGGGTCACAGGCGTTTAAGGCAGCAGCGCGGGCTTTGGGAAAGGACATTCCCTGCCTTAAAAATGTCCGCAGCTGACTGGAGTAATCCTCCGGCTCCCGGATCAGTACAGAGGCAGTCTGAGAAAGTTTTTCCATATCGCCCGATTCGCTGCCAAACCCCAGTATATCCACGACGCCCAGGCGGTCAAGCAGGGCGACTCCGCAGGCCGCGAAGCCTTCGGCGCTTCCGGTGGCGAAACAGGCCGGAAGTTCCAGAACCAGATCCACGCCGGCAGACAACGCCATCCGGGTGCGGGTATATTTGTCATAGATGGCGGGTTCTCCACGCTGGACAAAGTCCCCGCTCATGGCGGCAACCACAAAATCGGCCCCGGTCCGGGAGCGAAGTTCGTGAAGCTGATAGAAATGTCCGTTATGAAACGGGTTGTATTCTGCGATGATTCCGACGGTCTTCATGGGCCTGGTTCCTTTCCGGTGATAAACTCGATTGCAAATAAGGATATTATACCTATGTTTACCAAAAAATGCAAATTTGTACCAGGGAAGGACTTGAAAAATTTGTGTAAAACCAATAGAATATGAATAGAATCGCTTTTATGGGTCTCGATTCGGAAAGAACAAAGATAGGAGAAGAAAAGTATGAAATTTATGGTAGAAACATCTGCACGTCACGTACATTTGAGCACAGCAGATCTGGCAGTCCTGTTCGGAGAGGGATATGAATTGACCAAGAAGAAAGATTTGTCTCAGCCGGGACAGTTTGCCTGTGAAGAGCGTGTGACGATTGTCGGGCCGAAGAAGGAATTGAAGGGCGTATCTGTTCTTGGGCCGGTCAGAAAGCAGACTCAGGTGGAACTTTCGATGACCGATGCCCGTTCCATTGGCATTGCAGCACCGATTCGTGAGTCCGGCGTGCTGGAAGGCAGCGGTGCCTGCAAGATCGTCGGGCCGAACGGCGAGATTGAGATCAGCGAAGGTGTGATTGTGGCACAGCGCCATATCCATGCTACCGTGGCGGATGCCGAGGCTCTGGGAGTGAAAAACGGCGATGTCGTTTCCGTAAAGATCGAGAGCGACGGAAGAAGCCTGGTATTCGGTGATGTTGTGGTTCGCGTCAGTGATTCCTATGCTCTTGCTATGCATATCGATACCGACGAGTCCAATGCTGCGGCATGTCCGAGGGATGCTCAGGGTGAGATTGTAAAGTAATCAGGCCAGTGTCTGGGACTTTCAACAGTAATATAAAGGAGAACGTAGAACCTATGAAAATTTTAGTAGTGAATTGCGGAAGTTCGTCCCTGAAATATCAGCTGATTGATATGGACAACGAGAGTGTAATTGCAAAAGGGTTATGTGAGAGAATCGGCATTGAAGGCTCCAAGCTGACTCATCAGCCGGCCGACAAGGACAAATTTGTGGTAGAGAGTCCGATGCCGGACCATAAGGTTGCCATTCAGCTTGTTATGGATGCCCTGCAGGACAAAGAGCATGGTGTGATTGCCGGTGTGGATGAGATTTCGGCCATCGGCCATCGGGTTCTGCACGGCGGTACCACTTACAGCGAGTCCATCGTTGTGGATGAGGATGTAAAACGGGTGATCCGGGAATGCTTTGATCTGGGGCCGCTTCACAATCCGGCCAATCTGATGGGAATCGAGGCCTGCGAGGCCGCTATGCCGGGTAAGGCCAACGTGGCAGTATGGGATACCGGTTTTGGCATGGCTATGCCGGAGAAGGCATACCTCTACGCAATTCCTCATGAGTACTATGAAAAATACGGAGTCCGCCGTTATGGTTTCCATGGAACAAGCCATATGTTTGTGTCAGGGGAAGCGATTAAGTTTGGCGGCCTGGACCCGCAGAATGCAAAAGTGATCGTATGCCATCTGGGGAATGGAGCCAGCATTTCTGCTTCCATCGGCGGTAAGTGTGTGGATACCAGTATGGGGCTTACCCCTCTGGAAGGTTTGATTATGGGCACCAGAAGCGGTGACATCGACGCGGCGGTGGTGCAGTATATCTGCAACAAAGAGAACCGGGATGTCAACGATGTGCTCAATATCCTGAATAAGAAGTCGGGTGTGCTCGGCATGAGCGGCGGAGTTTCCAGTGATTTCCGCGATATTGAGGCAGCAAGAAAAGAGGGGAACCATCTGGCAGAGGTTGCCCTGGAAGCATTTGTCTATCGGGTTGCCAAATATATCGGCGCTTACACCGCTGCCATGAATGGCGTGGATGCCATCGCATTTACTGCAGGCGTGGGTGAGAATGATAAGGCCACCAGAAAGGCGATTTGCAGCTATCTGGGTTATCTGGGTGTAAAGATTGACGATGAGGCCAATGATGTGAGAGGCAAGAATGCGGTGATTTCCGCGGCAGATTCCAAGGTAAAGGTGATGCTGCTTCCCACCAATGAGGAGCTTGCCATCGCAAGAGAGACCAAGAGACTGACCGAATAAAAGACGGATTATGTAAAAAAGGGACAAGCCTGCCCTGCCGAAAGGAAATCCTTTCGGCAGGACAGGCTGTCTGGCTGTATGGAATCTGTCAGAAAAGCAGGAGAATAAGAACATGAAAAAGAGAAAAAACCGAATTTACAGAATATCGCTGGGCATATCTGCTTTGCTGTCATTATCTTCTGCGGTGTTTGTTGCAAGGCCTGCCGCGGCGGCCCAGGTAATTACCGTGGGAGAATCCGGGCATACGGAAAAGACGGCAGGGCCTCATCAGAGAAAGAAGGAGCCGGTAGAGCCGGAACGGTTTGTATTGCCTGAAGAAGCAAAGGTTCTGGTTGTGGTGGAAGGAACAGATGGTAGCAATTGCAGGGTATATGCCTACGAAAAGGAAATACAGGATAACCCCCAATGGACTTTGCGGGTCGATACTACTGGCATTTTAGGGCATAACGGGATGAGCAATCATCGGACTGCAGGAGATAAGACGACTCCGATCGGCGTATTTCAGATGAATACACCGTTTGGGCAGGCAGAGCCGTTAGAGGGATTTCCGGAAAATTATATTCAGGTCACGGAGGATTACGTCTGGGAGTCCGAGACAAACCGTCTGCTGGAACAGAGTGAAAAGGACGGGGAACGTGTGGGGACAGAAGCTTACGCCGGATATTATGATTATGTGCTGGATGCCGGGTATAATAAAAATGCCGTCTTCGCAAAGGGATCGGCGCTGTTTCTCCATTGTCAGGTAGAAGGAGCCGTAGGCACGGCAGGATGTGTCGGGATACCGAAAGAGCAGATGGCGGATATTATGCGTCTGTATGGAACATATGGTGACAGGGCATGCTATATTGCCCAGGCGCCGGAGGGGACTTTTTCTCTGATTTATGATTCCTATGGAACCAATAACGGATTGTCGCCGGAGGGGAATTTTGAATTTTGAAAAATTTTCGGCAAAAATTTCCTGAAACTTTCCTAAATTTGTTGACAAAATGATTCCACCTATGTATAATATTTTAGGTGCGTATTAGGAGAATAATATGCAGATTAATTTAACAGAGCTGTTTTCCGTAGAAGGAAAAGAGAAGACTTACACGGCTGCGATTGAGATGGATCATTTTCAGGCCCCGGACGGGAGGCGCGAGGTGGTCCGTAAAGAGCCGGCGGTTCTTCGCATCCGGAACCTGGGAGGCAAAAAGCTTTTGCTGGAGGGAAAGGCATCTCTTACGTTGGAGATCCCCTGCGGCAGATGTCTGGAAGCGGTGAATGTCCCCTTTGAATTGGACATCCTGCAGGAACTGGATATGGAGATATCTGAGGAAAAGCGTGTGGAGGAACTCGACGAACAGCCCTATGTGAGCGGTTATTATCTGGATGTAGACCAGTTAATCGGCAATGAACTGCTGCTGAATCTGCCCATGAAGGTTTTGTGCAGGGAAGACTGCAAGGGGATTTGCAATCGGTGTGGCACGAACTTAAATCGCGGGACCTGCTCCTGTGACCGCAGTTCACCGGACCCGAGGATGTCGGTAATCCAGGATATATTTCAACAGTTTAAGGAGGTGTAAACCATGTCGATTTGTCCAAAGAACCGGTCTTCCAAAGCCAGAAGAGATAAGCGCAGAGCCAATTGGAAAATGGGCGCTGTGAATCTGGTAAAGTGCAGCAAGTGCGGAGCTTTGATGATGCCGCACAGAGTATGCAAGGCTTGCGGCAGCTACAACAAGAAAGAGATCGTCAGCGTTGATGATTGATTTGAAAAAGTATTATAATTGAAAAGGCTAACGAACGAAAGGCTTCTGAGGTTTCTCCTTGGGAGCCTTTGTTGTACTAGGCGTACTGTAAAAAAATGTCGCTTAACTGCCTGTTAAGCGACTCTTTTCTTATATAAAAATCAAAAAATCTATTATCTATAACGGTTCCGATTATAACATCATTCCATAGGGATGTCAACAATATCAACTTTCCATTTTATCCAGAAAATATTAAAGAATTTCTTAAATTAACAGGCATCTTTTTGACATGGCAAAACAAAAAGGGTCGCTTAACAGGCAGTTAAGCGTCCACTGTGAGACGTATTTTTAAAGAAGTGATAGCCAAAGGAGAAGCAGCACAAAAAGCAGCAGTACAGGGGGCAGCAGGATCATGAGGAATTGCAGATGGGAGTGATTGCAGGATGTGGTGTGTGGTGCATGTAAAGGATGGAGGGGAGGCCCGGACGGAAGACTTCGTAGCCGGCCTGCTTCCCGAAAATGTAAATGCCCGGTGTTTCCACCTGATCAGAAACAGAAGGATGAAATACCAGGGGGAATGGCATACGGTCCAGGAAGACCTGTTTCCGGGCTATGTGTTCATCGACACGGATGAGCCAGACAGAGTGTACAAAGAACTGAAAAAGGCCCCCAGGCCCCGGCTGCTGTTCAGTGGCGACGACTATGTGTCCACGCTGGAAAGGCATGAATCCGATCTGATGGAACGCCTTACAGACCGGCGGGGGATTATCGGAATCTCCAAGATCCATATCAGAAACGACGGAAGCATCCGCTATCTGACAGGCCCCCTGTCGAGGATGGGATATATGGTGAGAAAAGTAAACCTCCATAAGCGGATTGCCCAGATCGAGGCAGAGTTTATGGGTAGGAAGAGGACCCTGTATCTGGGAATCGACATTGAAGGGGATGACAGGAGGAAGGCAGGGGGGTATGTAAGTGATGTGGTATGTGATGCAGGTCTATACGGGGCAGGAGCAGAAAGTCTGTGAGCAGTGCCGCAGCCGGATTATGGAGGAAGGGGAGGACGTGTTCGTGCTGCTGGCGGAGCGGATGACCAGGGTCCGTGGGGAGTGGAAACGGATCACGGGCCGCCTGTTTCCCGGATATGTGTTTGTGGAGACCGGGGAAATCGAAGGCTTCTTCATGCGTTTAAAGGGCATGGGAGCCATGACAAAGGTATTATGTACCGGGGGGGAGATGACCCCGATATATCCGGAGGAAGAGGAGCGGCTCCGCCTGCTGGGGGGAGGGGAGCATATCGTAAGGTATTCCGAAGGGTACCTGGAAGGGGAAGAGCTTACCGTCATATCCGGGGCCTTAAAAGGCTATAAGGGCGCAGTGAAAAAGATCCTGAGGCATCAGAGGCTGGTGGTTCTGGAGATGCCCCTGATGGGGCAGGGCGTGGAAGTCGCCCTGGGGCTTGGGGTTGTGAGGAGAGGGTGACTTCATAGGGCAGAACGGGGAAGGCAGAAGGGCACAAGGCGGGGCCATACGGCCTGGCGTTGGCCGGTGCCGGCAAAAGGGGCAAGCGGTTATAAAAATCACGGAATGTACTGGACGTTTCGCACGCCGTGCAGGAAGTGACGGGCATAGGCTTCCAAGGGGCCTGGGGCGCATAGGGGCCCCGGGGTGGCGGAGCCTGGCCTTTTTTGTATCACAGGGCAGTTTGTTTTCAGATAAAGACTATACAAAAGGGAGCGAGGCGTAACATGTATGATTTCAGTTCGGACCCACGTTTTAAAGGAATAAAGCCACTGCCAGGGAAGGTGCTCCTTGCATCCCCTACCATGCATGGGGAGGAGCTCCGCTATATCAAGGAGGCCATGGACTCCGGCTGGGTGACCACGGTGGGGGAAAACATCAACCAGCTGGAAAAGGAAGTGGCGGAGAGGGTAGGGGTACGGCATGCGGTAGGGCTTGCCAGCGGGACGGCTGCCCTCCATTTGGCGGTGAAGCTGGCGGCGGAGGAGCTGTACGGAAGCAGCACAGGGGTGAGCACCCCCTGCGGCCTGGGTGCGGGAGGGGCCTTAAAAGGGGCTCGGGTATTCTGCTCCGATATGACATTTGCGGCCACGGTGAACCCGGTGGTCTACGAAGGGGGGGAACCGGTATTCATAGACACGGAGTATGAGACCTGGAACATGTCGCCGGAGGCCCTGGAGCGGGCATTTTCCATCTACCCGGGAACCCGGCTGGTAATCATGGCGCACCTTTACGGCACGCCGGGGAAGGTAGACGAGATCCGGGGCATCTGCCATAGCCATGGGGCCCTCCTGATTGAAGATGCGGCGGAGTCCCTGGGGGCGACCTATAAGGGGGTGCAGACGGGCCGGTTCGGGGACATGGCTGTGACCAGCTTCAACGGCAATAAGATTATCACGGGGAGTTCCGGCGGGATGCTTCTGACAGGCAGCGGATACCAGGCGGGGAAGGCCAGGAAGTGGTCCACCCAGTCCCGGGAGGCGGCGCCGTGGTATGAGCATGAGGAACTGGGATACAACTACCGCATGAGCAACCTCATAGCCGGGGTGGCCAGGGGCCAGCTGGGGTATTTGGAGGAGCATATCGAAAAGAAGCGCGAGATCCATAAGCGCTATCAGGAGGGGCTGAAAGACCTGCCGGTGGAAATGAACCCATGGGATGGGGATAACAGTGAGCCGAACTATTGGCTGTCATGCCTGATGGTCCATAAGGATTCCATGTGTGATACGGAGAGGTCAGAAAGGAGAGGGCTTTATAAGAGGGAAAAAGGGAAAACATGCCCCACGGAGATCCTGGAGGCCCTGGCATTCTACGGGGCAGAAGGAAGGCCCATCTGGAAGCCCATGCATATGCAGCCTATGTATAGGAATAACGGGTTTGTGACGGAGACGGGTTCTGGGAGGGGATGCAGCAATGCCTATGCAGGGGAAGAAAAGGAAACAGACGTAGGAAAGGATGTTTTTAACCGTGGGCTGTGCCTGCCGTCAGATATCAAGATGACAAAAGCAGAGCAGGATGCAGTGATAGACGTGATACACCGGTGCTTTGGGGCAGGGGCAGGCTGAGGCAGTGGGCCCGTGTTTCGGGTGAGGGATAGAGGCTTGGAGGATAATGCAGATGGGTATCCGGGGAGGAGGGGCTGTGAGGAAGAAAAGGGCGACGGTTTTCTTTTTATTAGCTGCCGGGAATGCCGTAGGAATAACGGCATATGGAATAACGAGGAAAAAACAAAAAAAAGCGAGGGAAGAAAAAAGGCATGTCCCTTATGGGGTTTATGAAGCGGTAATTAAGAGGCCCCTTGACATGTTCCTGTCTGGTACAGCCTTGGTGGTTTTGAGCCCGGTAATGCTAGCAACAGGCCTGCTTGTCAAAAAAAATCTAGGGGGCCCCGTAATATTTTGCCAGAAAAGGCCGGGCCTGGATGGGAAAATATTTACGATCTATAAGTTCCGAACGATGAAAAACGAGTACGATGAAGATGGCGCACTATTGTCTGATGAAGAACGTCTGACGGATTTTGGGAAGCGGCTTCGCAGCACCAGTTTGGATGAACTTCCGGAACTGTGCAATATCTTTGCTGGCGACATGTCAATAGTGGGGCCAAGGCCGCTGCTTGTGGAATATCTGGACAAATATGATGAGAAACAGAGGCACCGGCATGATGTAAAACCGGGGCTTACAGGATATGCCCAGGTATCCGGAAGGAACCGGCTGTCTTGGGATGAGAAGTTTGAAGATGATGTGAAATATGCAGGGAGGATTACGTTTTTGGGAGATTTAAAAATAGTATTGAAAACGGTGCAGGCAGTGCTGAGGCGTGACGGAATAAGCAGTGCGTCTTCTGTGACAATGGAACCTTTTGAAGGGAATGGGAATGGCGGGCAAGGCTTCCAGGCGCTATAGGATAGCAGCCAATGACTGAGGCATAGGAGAATCATAAATATGAACATATTGTTTACAGGTGTGGGAAGGCGGGTAGAACTCCTTCAGGCTTTCCGCGAGGCAGCCACCTATCTGAATAAAGATATAAAAATTTACGGGGCTGACATGGCTGGCACAGCCTCTGCAATGGCATTTTGCGATTTTACACGAATCATCTGTGGGATGAAAGAGGAAGCCTATATTTCGGAACTCATGGAAATATGTAGAAAGGATAGCATTAATCTATTAATCCCCACCATAGATACAGACCTGTTGGTTTTAGCAGAAAACAAAGAAAGATTTTGCAATATCGGAACAAAGGTACTGGTAAGCTCACTGGAAAAGGTACAGGTATGCCGTGATAAGAACCAGACATCCCGATTTTTTAAGGGATGCGGATTAAGCACCCCCATATCAGTACGTGACTGGAACGAATATAAGAATGGGTATCCAGCTTTTATCAAACCCAAAGACGGAAGCAGCAGCATTCATACTTATAAAATAAAGGATAAGGCAGAATTGGAGCATTATGCTTCCCAGATGGATGGCTATATTATACAGCCATATATAGAGGGGACGGAATATACCGTTGATATTTTTTGCGATTTTGAAGGAAACCCCGTATACATCACACCAAGAATCCGAATGGCAGTGCGATCTGGGGAAGTTTTGAAAACAAAAATTGACCTGGATGAAAAAATAATCAAAGGATGTAAAAGGATTATTCATGGTTTAAGGCCATGCGGACCGATAACAGTGCAGCTGATCCGGGAAAAGAAGAGCGGGATAGATTACTATATAGAAATCAATCCCCGTTTTGGAGGCGGCGCCCCGCTTTCCATGAAAGCGGGGGCAAGGAGTGCAGAAGCCATTCTCAGGCTGATGGGTGGGGAGGGGATAGGGAAAGAGAAAAACTGCATAGAAAATGGTGCATTATATAGCCGGTTTGATCAGAGTGTGTGTATAAAACATGGAAAAGGGCCACATCCGATCAAGGGGGTCATTTTTGACCTTGACGATACATTATACCTGGAAAAGGAATACGTAAAAAGCGGATATAAAGCGGTTGGGAGGTATTTGGACAATGAAGGGTATGCTACAGAAATGTGGAGGTTTTTTGAAAAGGGGAAGCCTGCCATAGATGGACTTTTAAAAAGGATTGGCAAAGAGGAGCTAAGAGAAGCCTGCCTAAGAATATACAGGGAACATCATCCGGATATCCATCTTTTGGATGGCATAAAAGAGAGGATAATACAGTTAAAAGCGGATGGGGTCAAAGTGGGAATCATAACAGATGGAAGGCCAGAAGGGCAGCGGAAAAAGATTGAGGCCCTCGGCTTAGGGCAGCTTATGGATGACATCATTATCACAGATGAATTGGGGGGGATACAGTTCCGCAAGCCTTGTGATATTGCTTTTCGTATTATGCAAACAAGGTGGAAGCTTCCTTTTGAAGAGTTAATGTATGTAGGGGACAATATTAATAAAGACTTCCAGGCCCCCAGACAGTTAGGAATGCAAACTGCTTATGTCAGAAATGAAGGGGGATTATATTTAAATTGAAGGATTTATTGTATGTGGCTGCTATTGGCATTACGATGTGGTTCTTTGGGCTCCTGGCTTGTGAACCAATACATAAAGGAAACATTGTAGATATTGCATGCGGCGCTTCAAAAGGAACCCAGCCCCGTTATCGTGGTTCAGGTACTCCCCATGTGGATGATATCCCCGATGAAGTCTGTTGGGAATAGTTAAGAAAGCTGGCATATATGAATATTCTGTTTTTAACACTGGCAAAACTGACAAGCCTAAAAGATACAATGGTGTATACCGATATGCTGCACACTTTTGAGAGACATGGACATACGGTATATGCAGCCTGCCCGCTGGAAAAAAGGGACAACAAGGGCAGCTACCTAGAACAGGAAGGCAGTATTTACTTGCTGCATGTCAATATCGGCGGAAACTACTTCAATACAGGCACGGTTGAAAAAGGATTAACCCTTCTTAGGTTGGAGAAAAGGTATATCAAAGGGATATCTGAAAAATTCGCAGAAGCCAGTTTTGATTTGGTTTTATACACAACCCCGCCTATCACATTTAACAATGTTGTTAAGTTCGTCAAGATGCGGGACCATGCGGTGTCATATCTGATGCTTAAGGATATCTTCCCCCAGAATGCTGTGGATATGGGGATGATGTCAAAGCATGGGATAAAAGGGATCTTATATAGATACTTCCGCAGGAAAGAGAAGAAGCTGTACCAGGTTTCTGATTATATTGGATGCATGTCCCCGGCCAATGTGGAGTACGTGATGGAACATAACCCCGAGGTTGACAGCGCAAAAGTTGAGCTATTGCCAAATAGCATTATTGTCAGGGATATGAGTGTCAATCAGGAGAAGAGGGATGAACTTCGTCGGAGGTACGATATTCCCACGGATAAGATTGTGTTTGTATATGGGGGGAACCTCGGAAAACCCCAAGGCATAGATTTCCTCGTTGAGTGCCTTAAAAAGGCAAGATTCGAGGAAATTTTATTTCTTGTTATCGGCGATGGGGCTGACCAATATAAAATCCAAAAATATGTCTATGACGAAAAGCCGCAAAATGTAATCCTTATGAAAAGGCTTCCCAAGGAAGACTATGACCTCCTTGTCAGTTCATGCGATGCAGGGCTCATATTCCTCGACTATAGATTTACGATACCGAACTTCCCGAGCCGTCTGCTGGGCTATATGCAGTCTAAGATCCCGGTATTAGCCGTAACGGATCCCGTGTCTGATATTGGGAAGATAATCGTAGAGGGGGATTTTGGCTGGTGGTGCGCAAGCAATGACTCAGATGCATTCCTTAGCACGGTGAGGGAAGCGGTGGGATGTGATTTAAAACTACTAGGTGAAAACGGGTTTGAATACCTGAAGGAAAACTATGATGTGGAAAACAGCGTCCGTGACATACTGGCGCATATACGGGGATAAGCACAGAAAGGAGGACATCCAATCATCAATGGGTATTGGATGATACATAATAGGATGAACATACTTCTGCTCTCACCTTTGCCGCCTCCAAGTGGTGGGATTGCAACATGGACGGAAAATTCGGCATGCCAAAAGGAAAGCAAAGGAGACTGAAAACATGACAAATTCGGAAAAGTATACCAACATATTTATGAAGTTATTTAATTTGACGGCAGATAAAGCAGAGAAGCTAAATTATCAGGATATCGAAGCCTGGGATTCCGTGGGACATATGACGCTGATCTCGAGCCTGGAAGAGGAATTTGACATTATGATGGACGCGGATGATATTATTGATTTCGATTCTTTTAATAAAGGCAAAGAACTTCTTTCAAAAAATTACGGGATTGAATTTTGAGGCGGATCATGATGTGGAATCTTGATAAGTACAGGGACAATATCGCAATTAAGGATGAGCGTGGAATCGCGTTATCATACGGAGAATTAAAAGAAGAATCCGAAAAGCTGGCATCCGTCATAGGAAGGCGTTGCCTGGTTTTTTCGCTCTGCAGAAATGAAATCGGATCGGTTATGGGGTACGTCTGTTTTTTAAACCATGGGATCGTACCCCTGCTTCTTAACAGCCAGATGGAAAGCCGGCTGCTGGAAAACCTTTTGTCTGTCTACCATCCGTCATATTTGTGGGTTCCCAAGGGACAGAGGGAACAGTTTCCGGCGATGGGCATGGTCTACGGCGCATATGATTATGTACTGCTGAAAACAGGCTACGGGAACGAATATCCTCTTTATAAGGGACTGGGCCTCCTTCTTACCACGTCAGGCTCCACAGGAAGTCCCAAGCTTGTAAGGCAAAGTTATGAGAATATCCTGGATAATGCCAAATCCATTGTGCAGTATCTTGAAATTGATGAATATGAGCGCCCTATAACCACATTGCCCATGAACTATACCTATGGCTTGTCAATCATTAACAGCCATCTGCTGGCAGGCGCAAAAATTCTTGTGACGGAAAAGTCGCTGGTGCAGAAAGAATTTTGGGAATTTCTAAAGGGGGAAAATGCGACTTCCTTCGGCGGCGTCCCGTATACCTACGAGATGCTTGACAAAATGCGGTTTATGAGGATGAATTTGCCGTCGCTTACCACCATGACCCAGGCAGGAGGGAAGCTTACGCCGGAACTCCATGAAAAATTTGCGGAATTTGCCACAACAAAAGGATGGAAGTTCGTGGTCATGTATGGCCAGTGCGAAGCGACTGCCCGCATGGGATATCTTCCTGCTCATAAGGCGGTGGAAAAGAAGGGGTCCATGGGGGTGGCTATTCCCGGAGGCAGGTTCCGCCTGATTGATGAAAACGGAGGGGAGATTACGAAACCTAATGTTACCGGAGAACTTGTCTATGAAGGGAAGAATGTTACCCTTGGTTATGCCCAGTGCGGGGAAGATCTGATAAAAGGCGACGAGCGGTCAGGCGTTCTTTGGACCGGTGATATGGCCGTGTTTGATGAGGACGGTTATTACTATATTGTGGGGCGGAAAAAACGGTTTCTCAAAATTTACGGAAACCGGGTGAATCTGGAT
>CAMSTY010000053.1 GCA_947063875.1 uncultured bacterium | reverse complement strand
GATTTGATACAATGATAAAGTGATTTTTCTTTTATTAATGTTTCACGTGAAACATCATAAAAAAAGTACCCTTTTTACTTTTTTACACATATGAAAATAAATCAATTTGTGGTATAATTCTTAAGGAGCACTTAGCGAGGTATTTCACGGGTTTAGTGTGAGTGAATACCTGGCCGCTTAACGAATGGGAGACGAAGGCAAAGCATAGGTAAGGCGGAGGCGAACGGCATCGAGAAGTTGCCTTGTACAACAGAACCAAAATGGTAGACAAATAAAAGGGAAAAATATGGGAAGAATAATAGCGATCGCAAATCAAAAAGGCGGAGTAGGAAAAACAACCACAGCAATCAATCTATCTGCCTGTCTGGCAGAAGCAGGACAGAAAGTCCTGACAGTGGATTTTGATCCACAGGGAAATGCTACCAGTGGGTTAGGATTTGAAAAGGGATACATGGACAAAACCGTTTATGAGTTGTTAATGGGAGAGTGCGGCATCGATGAATGTATTATCTCAGAAGTACAGAAAAATCTGGATATTTTACCTTCAGATGTAGACCTGGCAGGAGCAGAGATTGAGTTATTAGATGAAGCAGAAAAGGAGGCAAAACTCCGGAAAGAACTGAATAAAATAGAAAAGAATTATGATTTTATTATTGTAGATTGCCCGCCTTCTTTAAATCTGCTGACCATCAATGCTTTGACAGCGGCGGATACCGTGCTTGTGCCAATCCAGTGTGAATATTATGCACTGGAAGGACTAAGTCAGATTATTCAAACGGTAGACTTAGTAAAAAAGAAATTGAATCCAAAACTGGAATTGGAAGGGGTTGTCTTTACGATGTATGATGCGAGGACAAATCTTTCTCTGGAAGTAGTGGAAAATGTTAAAAACTATTTAAAAGGAACGATTTATAAAACTATTATTCCAAGGAATGTCAGATTGGCGGAAGCTCCAAGCCATGGTATGCCGATCAATCTCTATGATAACCGTTCAGCAGGAGCAGAAAGTTATCGGATGTTGGCAGCAGAAGTGATTAGCAGAGGGGAAGTTTGATTATGGCGAAAGCAAAGCGGGGATTGGGAAAAGGGTTGGGCGCCTTTTTTGGAGAAGAGGTAGTCCAGGAAGTGGCGAAAGATCAGGAAAATGAAAAAAAGGAAATAACATCAGATAAAGAAGAAAAAGCATCGGTTGAGGAAAAAGAAACAGAAAATGAAAATGGAGAATTCTTTGTAAAAATTTCCAGAATCGAACCAAACAGAGAACAGCCGAGAAAGGATTTTGCAGAAGAACAGCTTCAGGAATTGGCAGATTCCATCCGTCAATATGGTGTGCTGCAACCCTTACTGGTACAGAAAAAGGGAGATTTATATGAGATTATTGCCGGGGAACGACGCTGGCGGGCTGCTAAATTGGCAGGACTTAAGGAACTTCCGGTAGTTGTCCGGGAATATGGAAAACAGCAGGCCATGGAAATTGCCCTGATTGAAAATGTTCAAAGAGAAGATTTAAACCCAATTGAAGAGGCAATTGCGTATCAAAGGCTGATGCAGGAATTTCAGTTAAAACAGGAAGAAATCGCAGAAAGGGTTTCCAAAAATCGTTCTACGATTACCAATAGTATGCGTCTGTTAAATCTTGCATCAGAGATTCAGCAGATGCTTATAGACGGTTTAATCAGCAGTGGCCATGCCAGGGCTTTGCTGGCGATATCGGATCTGGAACAGCAGCTGGCATTAGCGGAAAGAATTATAAGAGAACATTTGAGTGTAAGAGAAGTAGAAAAAGCAGTAAAAGCTTTAGGAAAGGCTCCAAAAGAAAAAAAGAAAGAAAAAGAAGATGAAGCGCTGGAATTGATCTTTAAAAATCTTGAGGAACGGATGAAGACAGTAGTGGGAACAAAAGTCAACATCAACCGGAAGGATCGCAGCAAAGGAAAAATTGAGATTGAATATTATTCGGAGGCTGAATTGGAGAGAATCGTAGAACTGATAGAGACCATAGGATAGGAGTAATTAGATGACAGAAAGCGTATGGAACCATTTGGGTATTGACCCTCTTTATGTCATATTCGGACAAGCGATATTGACGATTATACTGATGATTGTTGTAATCATATGTATATTTAAAATAAGGAAATTATACCGCAGTTATGATTATTTCATGAGAGGAAGAGATGCGGAAACTCTGGAGGATATTATTATTGGACATATTCAGGATATTCAGGAATTGAAATCTCAGGATCGCGCCAATAAAGATAAGATTCGCATAAACAATAAAAATATGCGGGTTTCCTTTCAGAAATTTGGTGTGGTAAGATACAATGCTTTTAAGGGGATGGGCGGAAATCTGAGTTTTGCGTTTGCTTTATTAGATTATACAAATACAGGATTTATCCTGAATTCAGTTCACAACAGAGAAGGATGTTATCTGTATTTGAAAACAGTTGATCGGGGACAGACAGAGATTATGTTAGGAAATGAGGAGAAAGAGGCGCTGGAGCAAGCGTTGGGATATAAAAAATTAAAAGATATCTAAAAAAATTTTGGTTCTATGGGGAGTACAATGAGGAAGCAGAAAAAAACCAAAAGCCAAGAACGGCAAGAACATTTTGAAGAGACTTATATTCAGACATATGAGGATGTTTACCAGCATATTCGCTTTTTAACTCAAAATAAAGAAATAGCAAAAAGATTGCTGATTTTAACGTATGCTGATTTTTATGCGAATATGTCGACAGACTATTTTGGAAAAAGCAATATAACGGAACTATTGCAGAAAAAGGCGGATGATATTGCTCAATTAAAATTAGGGATTAGTTCGGAGCAGGTCAGGGTTGGCCATATGAGAAAAAAACAGAAGGCAGATACATTGGTGATCAGTTCAGATAAGGAAAAGCTGGATGAGACTTCTGTCTTTTTTGAAATATGGGATTATCTGAAGCTGGACGAAAAACAGGATACAAATAGGAATTTATCAAAAATACGTTTAATTGGTCAGAATGTGCTATCTATATTATTGCTTTGTACTGCGATTGCGGCATTGGTATTAGGTGCGGATCAAATCAAACAAAAGATAGTAGCATTGAGAAAGCCATTTCTGGAATCATTAGCTGCAGAAGAAAGCCGGAAATTGGAAGAAGAAGAAAAAAATAAAAAGAAAAGTATAAAGATAGCAGGTAAGTTGGTGTATCTGTCTGAGGTTGGGCAGGTGTTGTATTCTCTTCCTTTAGAACAGACAGAATACGCATCGGAAAGACCGGAGAATCCCGAGATACAAGTAGGAAAGGATGGTTGGTCTTATTATCTTCCATGCCCGGAGAGGGAGGATTCTTCTTTGTCCAAAGTATCTCCGGAATTATTTCATACTTTGTATCGAATGAAAAAAGAACAAAGCGAGATTGAGATTGTATCCCGTGAAGTAGAAGATTTTTGTATCTTTGAAGACAGGATTTATATAGAAAGCTTTGACAGAATCCAGGTCGTTGACATGGAGGATAATTTTGAAAAGGTAACTCCTGGAATTTATATCCATCAGGAAAATTGCGAATTTTATTTTCGCGATATGTTAGGTCGCGCAGTAGATAAGGAAAAGGATGGAAACATCCATTATGGAGACAGGATTTTCCTGATGGATGACGATCGAATCGACAGTGTGGTCCAGGGAGAACAAAGCAAGGATGGATATAAATATGAACTGCGATCTGTGGATGATTCACAAAATGGAATTTATCGAATCAAAAGCGGAACAGAGGAACTTTTTATAAAAGAAGATATTACAATAGATTGTTTTTGTATTGCCGGAGATTATCTGTATTACAGCGCCTATATCAGGAACGGAGGGTCGGGAGCAAATTACAGCAGAATATTCCGTAAGTCCCTGACAGAAGATAAAAAAAGGGAACGGATGTATGAGGAATTCAGCGGGCGAATCTGGCAGATGTATTATTGTCAGGAAAATAATCAAATTTACGGAAATTATATTCCCAGAAACTGGACCAATAATCACGGTGTAATTGTAGTGATTGACCCCAACGGAAGGATGAGTTATCTGGAAGGTAACGAACAACGTACGGTGAGAGAAACTACAGGAAATGATGTTCTGGAATTTGTAATGATGCGGGATCGGCAGATCTATTGTTACTGGAAAGATTATCAGTGGGAAAAAGGAAAAGAGCCGGAGATTCTCTGGAGAGATGTGATCGTAATTCCTGATGAAAACAGAACATGGATGAACAGATAGGGGGAAGAGAATTCTTTCCCCTATTTATTCGTCAAAAATTACAATTACATAAAAGCCTCTTTCGTTTTCCCGAATTTCTTTGATCGTCCCCTTTTTAGATTTGATGCGTTCACGGGAAGGGAAACATCCGGACATGGCTACGGCAGGTTCAATGATGTAACTGTAGGTAACGCCTTCCCGTTCGGTAATCTCAACCTCGTCACCAGTTTTTACAAGACCCTGACGTTCCATTTTAAATTCTACCTCTCTCATAATTTCACTCCAATCAAAAATTCTACCATCTGCAAACATCAATAATAGTATCACATTTTTCCCTATCTTTCCATAGAGGATTGTTTACGAAGATAGGATATCTATGGTATGATGGGAAAGGCAAACAATTATTAACAAGAAAGGCAAATCAATTGAAGGAAGAAAACTTATTATTGGAACGTCTGAAAAATTATGGCCGGTCCCAAAGGTATCCTTTTCATATGCCAGGGCATAAAAGGCAGAAAAGATGTTTTTGTGAAAATTTTCCCAATCCTTATGAGATTGATATTACAGAAATCGAAGGATTTGATAATCTCCATCATCCGGAGGGGATTCTGAGGGAATCTATGCAGTGGGCGGCGAAAGTATATGGAGCAGATCGGACTTATTATCTGATTAATGGAAGCAGCGGCGGGATTTTGAGTGCAATTTGTGGTGTGAGCAGCTTTGGTGATAAGATTATTGTAAGCAGAAATTGTCATAAATCAATCTATCATGGAATTATCCTCAAAAATCTGAAAACAGAATATATTTATCCACAAATTATTGAAAAAATGTGGATAACTGGCGGAATTAGCACGGATGATGTGGAAAAAACGTTAGAAAAGAATCCGGATGCCTGTGCAGTGCTGGTAGTTTCTCCTACTTATGACGGAATTGTGTCTGATATCAGAGGAATTGCCGATGCCGCGCATAAAAGGGGAATTCCCTTGATTGTGGATGAAGCTCATGGCGCACATTTTAGTTTTGGAGGAAAAGACGCGGAGAGATTTTTTCCATTATCCGCGCTGGATTGCGGAGCAGATCTGGTGATTCAAAGCCTGCACAAGACGTTGCCGTCCTTTACACAAACTGCAGTTCTCCATGTAAAAGAAAAGTATATTAATATAGAAAAGCTGGAATGGTATCTTCAGGTATATCAGAGCAGCAGCCCTTCCTATGTATTGATGGCTGGGATAGAACATTGCATTTTTGAAATGGAAAAAAGAGGCGGAAAATATTATTCGGAATTTCAGGAGAGGTTTCTGCGGCTTCGCAAGAACTTATCATCGATGAAATATTTAAAACTTCTGGATGAAGATGTAATCGGAGAGTTTGGAGTGCATGATCTGGATAAATCCAGGATTGTAGTTTCCTGCAAAGGGACAAGTCTTTCGGGGGAAAAGTTAGGAGAATTGCTCCGCAAGAAATACGATCTGGAAATGGAGTTGTGCGGGATAGATTATGTGGTGGCGATTACTACCATATTTGATACGCAGGAAGGACTGATGCGATTGGAAAAAGCGCTTTTGGAAATAGACAAGGATAGAAACAGTAACGATTTTGATGATGAACGTACCGGGGAGAAGGAAGCAAATGTTTTTTGCGGGGAATATCGGCCTGAAATTTGTATGACCTTATCCGAAGCTATGAATAAAAAAAGGGACAGAATCAAAATTTCTGATTGTGCAGGAAAAATATCAGCAGAGTTTGTTTATTTGTATCCCCCGGGAATTCCGATTTTGGTTCCGGGAGAAAGGATAGAACAAGAGTTTATAGAAGAGATCCTGAGATACCGTCAAACCGGGCTTTCGGTACAGGGAATGGCAGATCGGACATCGGAGTATCTTATGGTATGTACAGAATAAAGATGGAGGAGGGAAAGGAAAACATATGGGAAAGATATTTTATTTGATGGGAAAAAGTGCTTCGGGAAAGGATACGATCTATAAAAGGCTTTTGGAGGAATGTCCAAAGCTTTGCCCGTTGATTACCTATACGACACGTCCGATCAGAGATGGTGAGACTCAGGGAATAGAATATCATTTTGTTTCCCAGGAGGAACTAAAACGTTTTCAAGAGGAAGGTAAAATAATTGAACTGCGAGTTTATGAGACGGTGGCGGGACCATGGAGTTATGCTACGGTAGATGACGGAATGCTGGAAGATAACAGCAAGGATTATCTGGCGATAGGGACTCTGGAATCTTATGAAAAAATGAAGAACTATTTTGGGGATGATATTGTAATTCCCATTTATATTGCGATAGAAGATGGAATTCGTCTGGAACGGGCACTGATGCGGGAAAAGCAGCAGAGGGAACCGAATTACACAGAGATGTGCCGAAGATTTTTAGCGGATGAGGAAGATTTTTCGCTGGAAAAATTAGGACATTGCGGAATCAAAAAGGTCTATCTGAATGAAGATCTGGAAGATTGTATTGCAGAAATCAGGGAAATCCTATAGAAGAGAAAAGAATGGAAGAGGATTTTTCTATACAGAACCTTGATTTTATGTTATACTTTCTCATGTATGAAAGGAGCAGATATGCCTGGTTTTGAAGAAATTCTTGGACATGATCAGATTAAGGAACATTTCAAAAAGGCAATTGAGATCAGAAAAATTTCCCATGCCTATCTGTTAAACGGAGAAGCAGGAATGGGAAAGAAATCATTGGCTGCTGCTTTTGCTTTGACATTATTTTGCCAGGGAGAAGGAAAAAAACCTTGTCTGGATTGTCACGCCTGCAGGCAGGTATTGAGTAATAATCATCCGGATTTGATTTATGTGACTCATGAGAAACCAGCCAGCATCGGGGTGGACGATATACGGGAACAGATCAATGACAGTATTCTGATTCGCCCATACAGCAGTTCCTATAAAATTTATATTGTGAACGAGGCTGAAAAAATGACGGTGCAGGCACAGAATGCGTTGCTGAAAACAATAGAGGAACCGCCGGATTATGCGGTTATTTTGTTGTTAGCGACAAGTCAGGAAGCCTTTCTACCGACAATACTGTCCCGATGTGTACAGTTAAAATTAAAACCACTGCAAGATACCATAGTGAAAAAATACCTGATGGAGAAATTGCAGATACAAGAGACAGAGGCAGACACTTTTACGGTATTTGCCAGGGGAAATCTGGGAAGAGCGATCAGTATTGCAGCATCGGAGGAGTTTCGGACTCTGCAGCAGGAATTTTTGAATCTGCTAAAAAACATCTACAAAACAGACATCTCAGAGATGCTGGATGAGATCCGAAAGATAAAAGAAGAGAAACTGGATTTTGGAGAATTTTTGAATTTTGCAGAATTATGGTATCGGGATATATTGCTTGATAAGGCGACACAGGATACAGGACTGCTGATTTTCAAGGAGGAGCATTCAGCGATCCGTAAGATCAGTGATAAAAGCAGTTACAGGAACCTGGAAAAAGTTCTGGATGGAATCAAAAAAGCAAGAATCCGCCTGAATTCCAATGTGAGCATGGAGTTGACGGCCGAACTTCTTTTGTTAATCATGAAAGAAAACACGGCTTCTGCAGGAAATACCGATTCTTTTGAAAAAGGAGAGATTAATCGATGATAACAGTGATAGGAGTCAGATTCCGAAGCGGCGGAAAAGTATATTATTTTGGGCCTGGAAAACTGGAAATCAAGAGCGGCGAACATGTGATTGTGGAGACGGCGCGCGGCATTGAATATGGTTATGTAGTATTGGGGAACCGCCAGGTGGAAGACAGCAAAGTCATTCAGCCTTTGAAATCAGTGATCCGCATGGCGACCGAGGAGGATAAGGAAAAGGAAGAGAACAATCGCAAAAAAGAGAAAGAGGCTTTTGGCATCTGTCAGGAGAAGATTCACAAACATGGTTTGGAGATGAAACTGATCGATGTGGAGTATACCTTTGATAATAATAAGATATTATTTTATTTTACCGCTGATGGGCGGATTGATTTCAGGGAACTGGTCAAGGACCTAGCGTCAGTGTTTAAGACGAGGATCGAATTAAGGCAGGTCGGCGTTCGGGATGAAACAAAAATTGTGGGCGGTGTGGGAATCTGCGGACGTGAACTTTGCTGCCATTTGTACTTATCAGAATTTATTCCCGTATCGATCCGGATGGCTAAGGAACAGAATCTTTCTCTTAATCCGACAAAGATTTCCGGTGTCTGCGGACGTCTGATGTGTTGTCTTAAAAATGAAGAAGAGACTTACGAATATCTCAATAGCAAGCTTCCAAGCGTCGGAGATTTTGTGAATACGGATGACGGGTTAAGGGGTGAGGTTCATAGTGTCAATGTCCTGCGTCAGCAGGTGAAGGTGATTGTGGTTGTTGACCACGATGAGAAAGAGATCCGTGAGTACAAGGTAGACCAGCTGCGTTTTAAACCAAGGAAAAGAAAGAAAAAAACGGAAGTGGAAGATGCAGAATTAAAGAAGCTGGAGGCCTTGGAGAGGAAAGAGGGAAGGTCAAAACTCGATGAATAAAGCAGAGGTCAGAATTCTGGAAAATGAACGGGTGGATGACCTGCAGCGGAATCATTACCGGATTATTCAAAAAAAGAACGGTTTTTGTTTTGGTATGGATGCGGTTCTGCTATCAGGGTTTGCTCAGGTAAAGCAGAAAGAGCGGATGATTGATCTTGGTACCGGCACCGGGATTATTCCGATTTTGCTGGAGGCAAAGACGGAAGGAGAATCTTTTACCGGGTTGGAGATCCAGAAGGAAGTGGCGGATATGGCTTGCAGAAGCGTGCTGCTGAACGGGTTGGAAAACAAAGTTTTTATCGTACAGGGAGATATCAGGGAAGCCAGCCGGATCTGCGGCAAGGCTTCTTTTGATGTTGTGACTTCCAATCCTCCTTATATGGTAATGCAGCAGGGAATGAAGAATCCGGATTCTATGAAGGCAATTTCCCGTCATGAGATTCTTTGCACGTTGGAGGATGTGGTACGGGAAGCGTCGTTGCTTTTGAAACCGGGAGGACGGTTTTATCTGGTGCACCGTCCCAGACGTCTGGCAGAGATTGTCTGCGTACTACGGACATATAGCTTAGAACCGAAACGGATGAAACTGGTACATCCTTTTGTAGGCAGGGAAGCAAATATGGTATTGCTGGAAGCTGTAAGAGGAGGAGGAGTGATGATGAAGGTGGAAGCGCCGATTATTGTATTTGAAAAGCAGGGAGTATATTCGGAAGAAATCCGCACTACTTATGGATATTGATATCAGAGGAGAAAGAAGATGGATAAAGAAAGGTCTGCGGGGAAGCTGTATCTTTGTGCGACGCCGATTGGAAATCTGGAAGATATTACATTTCGGGTATTGAATACGTTAAAAGAAGCAGATTTGATCGCGGCGGAGGATACCCGGCATAGTATCAAACTATTGAATCATTTTGGAATTAAGACGCCGATGACCAGCTATCATGAGTATAATAAGGTGGATAAAGCCAGACAGCTTGTGGATAAAATGCGTCAGGGCCTGCATATTGCATTGGTGACGGATGCGGGAACACCGGGAATTTCAGATCCGGGGGAAGAATTAGTGCGTCAATGCTGCGAGGCCGGGATCGAGGTGACGTCCCTCCCGGGACCGGCGGCTTGTGTGACGGCGCTGACGGTTTCCGGCCTGGCTACGAGACGGTTTTGTTTTGAGGCGTTTTTGCCGGCGGATAAGAGAGAACGTCAATGGATTCTGGAAGAATTGAAAAAAGAAACGAGAACTATTATTTTATATGAAGCCCCGCATCATCTGGTAAGAACCCTGAGGGAACTGGCAGACACCTTGGGCGAGGAGAGACGAGTCACAATCTGCAGGGAGCTTACGAAAAAATATGAAGAAGCCTATCGTACCACCTTTCGGGAATCGCTGAAACGTTATCAGAAAGAAGAACCAAAAGGAGAATGTGTAATTGTAATAGAGGGGAAAAAGATTGCGGACCTGCAGAAGGAACAGCAAAAATCCTGGGAAGATCTTGGAATTGATGAACATATGGAAATCTACCTGAGTCAGGGGATTGAGAAAAAAGAAGCTATGAAGCAGGTGGCAAAGGACCGCGGAGTCAGTAAACGGGAAATTTATCAGGCGCTGGTGGGAAAATAAAATTCCCACCAGCTAACTTATCAAAATTCCTTCTTTTCCATAATTTTTACTGAGATCCTATAGGAAATGCCAAATGACAGAAGGCAGAAAACAGCAGATGCGCCGATAATCATACTCAAAGATTCTGTCAGAATCTGCTGTAAAGCAGCAAGCATCCCTAATCGCACAATGCAGAATATTCCCAATGAAAAAAGCCCAAGAATCCCAAAAGACATCATACGCCCCTTTTCACTTTCAAATTTTAGATGAAGAGGAATCGAGTAACTGAGAAAGAGCAGTATCAAAGCCAGATAAACCGGGCTCTGACAGAGGATTTGCAAGCTCTCCCTTGATGAGTACCGTATGGAAAAAACAAGCAGATCAATAAGGAAAAATATCAGCCAAAAACCAAAAGTGAGAAAGAGGGCAAAGAGATATTTTTCTTTCACATAGATTTTACGGCTGATTGGCAGGGAAAGGAGAAATGCCATGCCATTGTCATAATTGTCATAACTGAGAGTGCTTAATATAAACATAGAAAGAGCAAACGTCAGATAGCTTGTTGTAAAACCAGAATAGGTTCGGGACCCAAAAAGTGAGATCAAAATAGAGATCATAATAATCACGATAAAAAAACGTCCCTGGTTTTTCAAAAGCTTCCAGTCTTTAATCAGCAATCCTTTCATAATATTTCCCCCTTTGTCATCATCATAATTACTTCGTCAATGCTGCATTTTTCAATCGTCAGTTCAGGCATGTTTTCCAGATAAAACTGTTTGTCTGAGGTGAGAAGGCTGTAGCCGTAAATCTCTTTTTTCTTTCGGATCAGCCTTGTTTGGTTCATCGTATTGTATTGCTCCCCGGACACTTTTAAGATCCCATAGCAATCCAACAATGTGCCGATTTCCTCATGGAGAAGTATCTGACCTTCATGAATGAAATAAACGTCATCGCAAAGTCCTTCCAAATCACTGGAAATATGGGAACTGATAAGTATGGAACGTTCCCCTGACAACATATATTCCCGCAGCATATCTAACACCTCTTCCCGCGCCACCACGTCAAGGCCGACCGTCGGCTCATCGAGAATCAGAAGCTGTGCATTGTGGGACATGGCCAGAAGGACTTTGAGTTTAGCTTTCATTCCTGTGGAAAAGTCGTTGATTTTTTTGTCTAATGACAGATCAAAATGACGGCACTTTTCCAGAAAGTTCTCTTTATCAAATTCCGGATACATCTGAGATAATATGGGAACGATATCACGGATTTTTAAATAACCGCTGAAACCGGAATTGCATAAGGCGGTTCCGATCCGGGTCCGGTCCTGGGGAGTCAATGCGCAGAAGGGTTTCCCAAACAGTTCGATTTCCCCTCCGTCTATGTGAATCAATCCGAGAATAGCTTTAAAGGCAGTGCTTTTTCCGGCTCCGTTGGGACCAATCAATGCGGTTATGCAGTTTTTGGGAACTTCCAGGGAGCATTGTAGCTGAAATTGAGGGTATTGTTTTTTTATATTGCAGAGTTTAAGCATCAGAGTTCCTCCATTATAATGTGAAATAGTTCTTTGATTTCCTGATCGGTCATTCCGCAGCTTCTTCCTTTGGAAATGGCATGTTCCAGTTCGGATTCTACTTCTCGTTTCTTTTCTTCTGCCAGCCGTTCCTGGTTGGCGCTGGTGACGAAACTGCCTTTTCCGTGGATGGTTGAAATAAATCCTTCCTGTTCTAAAATATCATAAGATTTTTTGACGGTCAGGGCGCTGACTCTCAATTCTCTGGCGAGAATCCGGACAGAAGGGAGGGCGGCGCCTTCGATCAATTCTCCATGGATGATTTTATCTTTAATTTGTCCGGAAATCTGCTCATAAATCGGCAGCATGGAAGAATGATTGATAATAAGTTTCATGAAATACCTCCTCTCTTATAAACAGTATATAACAGATCATAACTGTTGTCAACTGTTATATACTGTTTATATGGGATTATAGATAGTTTCTATACGGAAATAATAGGAATGCCAGGTATATTGTGATTCTTGTATATTGATGTACATTAATGAGAAATAGTTCTTGACAAATATTGGTTTCTTATATAGAATACATATATATTTTGATATTCAAAACATTTGAGAATAAAACTAAATGATAAAGTGTCTATCAAAAAATAAAAAAGAGCGCAGACAGAATAATAGGGAAATAGATTATGACAAGCAGAATAATTGGCACCGGTTCCTATACACCGGCACAGATTGTAACGAACGATGATTTGGCGAAGATTGTGGATACCAGTGATGAGTGGATTACCGGAAGGACAGGTATTCGCGAAAGACGAATCGCCACCGAGGAAAATACCAGCCATATGGCGGTGGAGGCAGCCAGGCGGGCACTTGAGAATGCCGGGATGAAGCCGGAGGAGTTGGATTTGATCTTGGTCGGAACTACTTCTGCCGATCATTGTTTTCCCAGTGTTGCCTGTGAGGTGCAGGGAGCGTTGGGAGCCGTTCATGCGTCTGCTTTTGATATCAGCGCCGCCTGTTCCGGATTTTTATTTGCCATGAATGCTCTGCAGGCATTTATTCAGGCGAGAATGTACCGGACGGGACTTGTGATCGGGGTGGATTGTCTGAGTAAGCTGGTAGACTGGAATGACAGAAGTACTTGTGTATTGTTCGGTGATGGCGCCGGAGCGGCAGTGATCCGGGCGGAAGAAACGGGAATCCGCCATACGGTTATGAAATCGGATGGCGCCAAATGGCAGGTGCTTTCCTGTATTTCCCGGACTAACGGGAATTTTCTTAACAACAAAGATCCGAAGCTGGGATATCTTTATATGGACGGGCAGGAAGTATTTAAGTTTGCCGTGAAAAAAGTGCCGGAATGTATTCATGAAGTGTTAGACGAATCACAAACAGAAATAGAAAGTATTAAATATTTCGTATTACATCAGGCCAATTACCGGATTGTAGAATCCGTGGCAAAACGTCTGAAGCAGCCAATGAGCAAATTTCCTATGAATATGGAGCGTTACGGCAATACTTCTGCCGCGACGGTTCCGATCCTTCTGGATGAACTGAATCGGGAAGGAAAGCTGGAATCGGGAGACCGGATTGTGCTTTCTGGTTTCGGAGCAGGGCTTACCTGGGGGGCCACGCTGCTGGAATGGTAAATTTTCTTATATAAAGAGGAAAATTTATATGGAAAAAAATAGAAAAACCCACTATAATGGGATAGGCGATATTGCCAAAAAAATATCAAAAAAAGGAGAAAAGACCATGTTAGAGAAAATGAAAGAGATTATTGCAGAGCAGCTGAGTGTTGAGGAGGATATCGTAACGGAATCTTCTTCCTTTAAGGAGGATTTGGGTGCGGATTCGCTGGATTTGTTTGAACTTGTGATGGCGCTGGAAGATGAGTATTCCATTGAGATTCCTTCCGATGACCTTCAGAATCTGTTGACGGTCGGCGATGTCATGAACTACCTGAAGGACAAAGGTGTAGAGGCGTAATGCCCTGCACCTTCCTCTTTATATTATACGAAGGTTACAGTTTGGCAACGTAAGATTTGCGTCAGGCTGTAACCATTTCAAAAAGCAGAGACTGTTTGCGGTTGGAGGAGAATATGAAGACAAGAATTACAGAACTGTTAGGAATCGAATATCCGATTATTCAGGGCGGTATGGCCTGGGTGGCGGAGAATCATCTGGCGGCGGCTGTATCGGAAGCAGGAGGACTGGGACTGATCGGAGGAGCGAATGCGCCAGGTGAGGTGATTCGTGATTATATCCGTAAAGTAAAAGAGGTGACGGATAAGCCGTTTGGCGTCAATGTGATGCTGATGAGTCCTTATGCGGATGATGTGGCAAAAGTAGTGGTGGAAGAAGGCGTCAAAGTGGTGACGACCGGCGCCGGAAATCCGGAAAAATATATGGAACTGTGGAAAAATGCAGGAATCCGGGTGATTCCGGTGGTGGCGTCGGTGGCTTTGGCCAGACGGATGGAAAAATATGGTGCAGACGCTGTAGTTGCCGAAGGGACCGAATCTGGCGGACATATCGGCGAGGCGACGACTATGACTTTGGTTCCTCAGGTCGTGGATGCAGTATCGATTCCGGTGATTGCCGCCGGCGGTATCGGTGACGGCAGAGGGATTGCCGCGTCATTTATGCTGGGGGCGGAAGCAGTACAGATGGGAACCCGTTTCCTGGTGGCAAAGGAATGTATCGTACACCAGAATTATAAGGATCGCGTATTGAAGGCAAAAGATATTGATTCTGCAGTAACAGGGAGAAGCCATGGGCATCCCGTGCGGTGCCTGCGCAATCAGATGACCAGAGAGTATGTGAAACTGGAGAATGAAGGAAAGAGTTTTGAGGAACTGGAGTACCTGACGCTGGGCGCGCTGCGCAAGGCGGTGCAGGAAGGCGATGTGGTGAACGGCACCGTGATGGCAGGACAGATTGCCGGTATGGTCAGCAAGGAACAGACTTGTAAGGAAATGATAGAGGAAATGATGGAGCAGGTAAATACTCTGCTTCAGAAGAAATAAGGATTATAAATCTGGTGGGAAAACCTCAGCAAGAAAAGAGAAGGAGTATGGCCAAATGAGTAAGATTGCGTTTATTTACCCGGGACAGGGTGCACAGGCCTGCGGTATGGGAAAGGATTTTTATGAGCAGACCGAGACAGGAAAACAGGTATATGACCTGGCCAGCGAACTGCTGGGATTTTCCGTACCGGAGTTATGTTTTACGGAAAATGATCGTCTGGATATTACAGAATATACCCAGGCGGCGATGGTGACGACCAGTATTGCTATGACAAAAGTGCTGGAAGAAAAAGGAATAAAACCGGATGTGGCAGCCGGACTCAGCCTGGGAGAGTACTGCGCTCTTTATGCCGCCGGGGTGATGAGCGAGGGAGATGCCATCGCTACGGTGCGTCAGAGAGGGATTCTGATGCAGGAAGAAGTTCCGGTGGGACAAGGAGCCATGGCAGCCATTCTCGCCATGGATGCAACAGCGATTGAAGGGGTGATTGCCAACATCGAAGGGGTACAGATTGCCAACTATAACTGCCCGGGACAGATTGTGATTTCCGGAAAAAAGGCATCGGTAGAAACAGCCTGTGAAAAGCTGAAAGAAGCAGGAGCAAAACGGACCGTGATGCTTAATGTCAGCGGGCCGTTCCATTCACGGATGCTGACCGGGGCAGGAGAAAAGCTGGAAGAGGTGCTTAAGCCGGTGGAGGTACATACGCCGGTAGTGCCCTATGTGGCGAATGTGACGGCATCTTATGTAAGAGAGGCAGATCAGGTAAAGCCATTGCTGGTACAGCAGGTATCTTCTTCGGTACGTTGGCAGCAGAGTATGGAACTGCTTCTTGCGGACGGAGTGGATATTTTTATTGAAATCGGGCCGGGGAAAACACTGGCAGGGTTTATGAAGAAGATAAATCGAGCCGTAAAGGTTCTTAATATAGAAAAAATCGAGGATATAGAAAAAGTAGCAGAAGCATTGCAGCAATAAATTCTGACTCGGAAAGGAAGAAAGAGAAATGCTGACAGGTAAGATAGCAGTAGTGACTGGCGCCAGCCGGGGAATCGGTAAAGAGATTGCCGTGACACTGGCAGCCAAAGGCGCGGTAGTGATTGTGAATTATAATGGATCTGCGGCAAAGGCAGAGGAAGTGGTGAAGGAGATAGAGGAAGCCGGAGGTAAGGCAGAGGCAGTGCAGTGTAATGTATCTGATTATGAAAAAGCGGCGGAACTTCTGAGCTATGTGGTAAAGCAGTATGGCAGAGTGGATATTCTGGTAAATAATGCCGGAATTACCCGTGACAATCTGTTGATGAAGATGAGTGAAGAAGATTTTGACGCGGTCTTGAATACGAATCTGAAGGGGGCGTTTAACTGTGTCCGTCATATCGCGCGGCAGATGTTAAAACAGAAAGCAGGACGGATCATCAATATTTCTTCGGTTTCCGGAGTTTTGGGAAATGCCGGGCAGGCGAATTACTGCGCTTCCAAGGCAGGATTGATCGGACTTACCAAGTCGGTGGCAAGAGAACTGGCCAGCCGGGGAATTACCGTGAACGCCGTAGCTCCGGGATTTATCGATACGGAGATGACGCAGGTGCTTTCGGATACGGTAAAGGCGGCGGCAGTCGAGCAGATCCCTATGAAACATTTTGGAACCACAAAAGACATTGCAAATACGGTAGCATTTTTGGCTTCGGAGGAGGCCGGATATATTACCGGGCAGGTGATCAGTGTGGATGGCGGAATGGCAATGTAACAGAGTAAGGAGTGTGGATTATGAGCAGAAGAGTAGTTGTGACAGGGTTGGGAGCTATCACTCCCATCGGAAATAATGTAGAAGAATTCTGGAGTTCATTAAAGGAAAAGAAGGTTGGATTCGGGCCAATCACATATTTTGACACTGCAGATTATAAGGCAAAGCTGGCAGCCCAGGTAAAGGATTTTGATCCGAAAAAACATATGGACCCCAAGGCGGCAAAGCGTATGGAGCAGTTTTGCCAGTTTGCCGTGATTGCGACAAAGGAAGCATTGGAAGATGCGGGAATTGATATGGAAAAGGAAGATCCTTTCCGGGTTGGAGTCAGTGTAGGTTCCGGGATCGGAAGTCTGCAGTCCATAGAAAGAGAGTATAAAAAACTTCTGGAAAAGGGGCCGGGCAGAGTGAATCCGTTGCTGGTTCCGCTGATGATCAGCAATATGGCGGCAGGAAATGTCTCGATTCAGTTCGGACTGAAAGGAAAATGTATCAATGTGGTGACAGCTTGTGCAACAGGCACTCACAGTATTGGCGAGGCATTTCGTTCCATTCAATACGGAGAGGCAGACGTGATGGTAGCGGGAGGAGCAGAAGCCAGCATCACTCCGATAGGAGTGGCAGGTTTTACTGCATTGACGGCTTTAAGCACCTCAGAAGATCCGCTGCGTGCGTCAATTCCGTTTGATGCAGAAAGAAATGGGTTTGTTATGGGCGAGGGTGCAGGAATTGTGGTTCTGGAATCCCTGGAACATGCTCAGGAAAGAGGCGCGAAAATCTATGCGGAACTTGCAGGCTACGGCGCTACCTGTGACGCTTACCATATTACTTCCCCTGCGGAGGATGGCAGCGGAGCGGCAAAAGCCATGGAAGTGGCTATTGCAGATGCTGGCTTAAAACCGGAGGATGTAGATTATATTAATGCCCATGGCACCAGCACGCATCACAACGACTTGTTTGAGACAAAGGCGATCAAGCTGGCATTGGGAGATCATGCAAAAAAAGTAAAGATCAATTCCACAAAATCCATGATTGGCCATTTGCTGGGAGCTGCCGGCGGTGTGGAATTTATCACTTGTGTGAAGTCGATTGAGGATGGTTTTGTCCATGCGACAGCAGGTCTTAGCGTGGATGACCCGGAGTGTGACCTGGATTATGTCAAGGGAGACGGGGTAGCTATGGACGTGAATTGTGCTATCAGCAATTCCCTGGGATTTGGCGGTCACAATGCTACCCTGCTGGTGAAAAAGTTTCGGGGATGAGGAGGAATAGAAAATGACGATTGACGAGATTGTAACTCTGATTCAGGCAGTATCCGATCATGGACTGACCAGCTTCGTCTATGAAGAAGGCAATCAGAAATTGATTCTGGAAAAGAAAAAGAAGAAAAATGTAGCTCAGACGCCGGTGGCGCCGGTCGTCATCTCCCAGCCTGCCGCACCGGTGATGAGTCCGGTTGCGATGGCGGTTCCTGCAGAGACCGGACTTGTAGGGTTTGCCGGCGCAGGCCATCCGGGAATAGCGGAAACGGAAGCGGAAGATAAAGCGGCAGCTGCGAATGAGGAGCATCTGGACATCGGTTCGGATAAGGTTGTTACTTCTCCGTTAGTAGGTACCTTTTACCGTGCGCCTTCCCCGGAGGCGGACCCCTTTGTACAGGTAGGGGACACCGTCAGAAAGGGCCAGGTTCTGGGAATTATCGAGGCCATGAAACTGATGAATGAGATCGAAAGTGAATATGACGGCGTGGTAGAAGCGATTCTTGTGGAGAACGAGAATGTAGTAGAATATGGCCAGCCGCTGTTCCGGATACGCTGACATTCCAAGGACAGGGTGGTAAGGAGGATAATATGAAGTTGGGGATTAAAGAGATTCAGGAGATTATTCCGCATCGGCATCCGTTTTTACTGATTGATTGCATTGAGGAACTGGAACCAGGGGTTCGTGCGGTGGGATACAAATCCATTACTTATAATGAACCTCAGTTTGCGGGACATTTTCCTCAGGAACCGGTAATGCCAGGGGTATTGATGATTGAAGCGTTGGCCCAGGTGGGAGCGGTTGCTATTTTGAGCGTAGAGGAAAATAAGGGAAAGACTGCATATTTTGGCGCGATCAATAATGCGAAATTTAAGCAGAAGGTGGTCCCCGGCGATCGTTTGCGCCTGGAATGCGAGATCATCAAACAAAAGGGCCCGGTAGGTATCGGTAAGGCGACGGCTACCAATGCTGAGGGTAAGGTAGCGGTGTCTGCGGAATTGACGTTTATGATTGGTTAGCAAGAGGTAGGCTTATGTTTGACAAAATATTAATCGCGAACCGCGGCGAAATTGCGGTAAGAATTATCCGCGCCTGCCGGGAAATGGGAATTAAAACCGTGGCCGTTTACTCGGAGGCCGATGCGGATAGTCTGCATACCTTGTTAGCCGACGAGGCCATCTGTATCGGTCCGGCTCCGTCAGGGCAAAGTTATCTGAATATGGAAAGAATTCTGGCGGCAACGGTAGCGATGAAGGCGGAAGCTATCCACCCAGGATTTGGTTTCCTTTCGGAGAATACCAGATTTGCGGAACTTTGTGAAAAATGCAGCATCGCATTTATCGGTCCGTCCGCTTCTATTATCAATCGGATGGGCAACAAATCAGAGGCCCGCAAAACTATGATGGAGGCCGGTGTTCCGGTTGTGCCCGGAGGCAAAGAACCGGTATATAAAGCAGAGGAGGCGCTAGAACTCGCGAAAAAGATCGGTTTTCCAGTGATGATTAAGGCATCCTCCGGAGGCGGCGGTAAGGGAATGCGGATTTCTTATGGCGAGGAGGATTTTGAAGCAAATTTCCAGAACGCTCAGATGGAGTCAGTCAAAGGATTTTCCGATGACACCATGTATCTGGAAAAATATATTGAAAAGCCGCGTCATATCGAATTTCAGATTATGGCCGATAAGCACGGGAATGTGATTCATCTGGGGGAACGGGATTGTTCTATCCAGAGGAGGCACCAGAAAGTGCTGGAGGAATCCCCTTCCGTTGCAATTTCGGAAGAATTGCGGAAGAAAATGGGGGAGACGGCAGTGCGGGCGGCGAAGGCGGTCGGCTATGAGAATGCCGGTACGATCGAGTTTTTGCTGGATAAGGATAAAAATTTCTATTTTATGGAGATGAACACCCGGATTCAGGTGGAACATCCGGTTACGGAAATGGTAAGCGGCCTGGATTTGATCAAGGAACAGATCCGGGTTGCGGCAGGAGAGCCTTTAAGCGTATCGCAGGATCAGATTTGTCTGAAGGGCCATGCCATTGAATGCCGGATTAATGCAGAAAATCCGGCAAAGAATTTTATGCCCTGTCCGGGCGTAATCACCAATGTGCACATTCCCGGCGGCAATGGCGTGCGGGTGGATACGCATGTCTATAATGATTATCGGGTTCCGGCAAATTATGATTCCATGCTTATGAAACTGATTGTCCACGGGAAAGACAGGCAGGAGGCAATTGCCAAAATGCGCAGCGCTTTGGGAGAACTGGTTATAGAAGGAATCGATACAAACCTTGATTTTCAGTTTGAGATTTTATGCCATCCGGCCTATGAGGACGGGGAGACAGATACACATTTTATTCCGACATATTTTTCGCATTATGGAAAATAATGGGCGTATGAGAAAGAAAGCAGAGAAAGGGATGTTCGGTTATGTTAAAGAATATGTTCAAAAAGACATATACCATCATTGATACCAAGTATAAGTCGCAGAGGAAAGAGGAGGAGCCGAGCATTCCCCAGGGGCTTTGGCGCAAATGCAATAAATGTGGTCAGCCGATTTATGTAGAGGATGTAACCAATAACTATTATGTCTGTCCGAAATGCGGAGGATATTTTCGTGTTCATGCGTATCGCCGGATAGAGATGCTGGTTGATGAGGGAACTTTTGAAGAGTGGAATGCCGAGATGGAATTTTCCAATCCGCTGGATTTCCCGGGATATGAGAGGAAGATACAGGCAGCAAAAGAACGTACAAAGCTGAACGAGGCAATTGTTACCGGAAAGGGGAAGATCGGCGGACAGGAGACTGCTTTTGGTGTCTGCGACGCCAGATTTCTCATGAGCAGTATGGGACATATCGTGGGGGAGAAGATCACCCAGATGGTGGAACGTGCAACAAAAGAAAAAATGCCGGTGATTATCTATGCTTGTTCCGGCGGGGCGAGAATGCAGGAAGGGATCGTATCCTTAATGCAGATGGCAAAAACCTCCGCCGCCCTGAAAAAGCATCATGATGCGGGGCAGCTGTTTATCAGTGTCTTAACAGACCCGACTACCGGGGGTGTTACGGCCAGTTTTGCAATGCTGGGAGATATTATTCTGGCGGAGCCGAATGCTCTGATCGGATTTGCCGGACCTCGGGTGATTGAACAGACCATACGTCAGAAACTGCCGGAAGGATTTCAGCGGGCAGAATTCTTGCTGGAGCATGGATTTGTAGATAAGATTGTGGAACGGAAAGATCAGAAAGAGGTTTTGGCACAGATTCTGCGGCTGCATAAGAAGGGAAGCATTCAGAAGGATTTTGCAGAAGAGGCAGAATTTAGTTCAGGCATCAAAAAAGAGTCAAAAGAAGCAAAAACAGCCTGGGATAAGGTACAGATTTCACGGGCAGCAGGGCGGCTGACAGCAACGGATTATATAGAAGCAATTTTTGATGATTTCATAGAACTGCACGGCGACCGGTATTTTAGTGACGACAGCGCCATTGTAGGCGGTATTGCAACTTTTAACGGGATGCCTGTGACAGTGATCGGACAACAAAAAGGTAAGAATACCAAGGACAATATTAAGCGTAATTTCGGAATGCCGTTACCGGATGGTTATCGTAAGGCATTGCGTCTGATGAAGCAGGCGGAAACATTCGGACGACCGATCGTCTGTTTTGTGGATACGCCGGGAGCTTTCTGCGGCCTGGAGGCTGAGGAACGGGGACAGGGTGAGGCGATCGCCCGCAACTTGTTTGAGATGGCTTCTTTGACTGTGCCGGTACTCTCGATCGTGATCGGTGAAGGCGGCAGCGGAGGCGCGCTGGCCATGGCAGTGGCCAACGAAGTATGGATGATGGAAAATGCAATTTATTCCATTCTTTCACCGGAGGGGTTTGCCTCAATCTTATGGAAAGACAGTAAGAAAGCGCCGGATGCGGCGAGAGTCATGAAGATTACGGCGGCAGATCTCTATGAGAGAGGCTTGATCGAGCAGATCATTCCGGAGGAAAGACCGGCGAGTGAAGAAAACCTGCCGGTTTTGGCCGGGATTATCTGCAAAAGGATGGCAGAATTTTTTGTGAAGTATGAAAAGATGATGCCGGAAGAGATCGCCTCACAGCGTTATCAGCGATTCAGAAATATATGATTCATGCCAGAAGGGGGAGAAAGACATGAAAATTGACAAACCATTGATAATCGGAGAACTGGTAGCAAAATATCCTATCGTGCAAGGCGGTATGGGGGTGGGAATCAGTCTTTCTTCTCTGGCTGGAGCAGTGGCAAAGGCGGGAGGCATCGGGATTATCTCCACGGCTCAGATTGGGTTTCGGGACCCGGATTTTTTGAAAGAGCCGATGGCCGCGAACATGCGGGCAATCCGGAACGAGCTAGAAAAGGCAAGGGCAATTGCGCCGAAGGGAATTATCGGATTTAATATTATGGTGGCGACCAGAAATTACGCCCAATATGTAAAAGAGGCCATAAAGGCAGGAGCAGATATTATCATTTCCGGCGCCGGGTTGCCGGTAGATCTGCCGGGGTATCTGGCAGAGGCAAAAAAACTTGCCGCAGAGGCAGGGGAAACCGTACGCACGAAGATTGCGCCGATTGTTTCCACAGCAAAATCTGCTATGGTAATTTGTAAAATATGGGATCGGAAATATAAAAAGATTCCGGATCTGCTGGTGATCGAGGGGCCTCTGGCAGGCGGCCATTTGGGGTTTAGCCGGGAGCAGCTTACCGGCTATGGGGCTGATACGCAGGATGTAGAGAAAACCTACAATCAGTCGGCGTATGACGAGGAAATCCGTGGAATCATGAAAGTGGTAAAACAGTTTGAAGAAAAGTACCACCAGCATATTCCGGTTGTAATAGCGGGAGGCATCTATACACATGGAGATGTCGAACATGCTTTGCAGCTGGGCGCCGACGGCGTACAGGTGGCGACCCGGTTTGTAACCACGGAAGAATGCGACGCCCCGATCTCTTATAAGCAATCTTATCTGGATGCGAAAAAAGAAGATATTGTAATCACACAGAGTCCGGTAGGAATGCCGGGAAGGGCAATTTGCAACGCATTTTTAGAGAATGTCAACAGACAAAAGGATGCGGGGCAGAAGGTGCGAATCGAGCACTGTTATCAATGCCTGGAGCATTGTGATCCCGGAAACATTCCCTATTGCATCACCAAAGCATTGTCCAATGCCGCGGAAGGCGATCTGGATCATGCGTTGCTGTTCTGTGGCAGCAATGCCTACCGGGCAGACCGGATTGAGACAGTTGACGGCGTGATACAGGATTTGATGGGAAACCTTGAAGCAAAATCATCATAAAATCGGATTCCTGTCCATAGATTAAAACAAAAGAGCATGGAAGAGAGCCGGAATGTTAAACTATCTATGGGGAATTATGATTTTGACAGGGATGTTGTGGGGAGTCGCCAATAATAATTTAGAGGTGGTTACTCAAAGCCTTTTGGAGTCGGCAGGAGAGGCAGTGACACTTAGCCTTACCATGATAGGAATTATGTCTTTTTGGAACGGGATTCTGGAAGTGGGAAACCGGGCAGGTCTGATCGCATGGCTGGCTGGCAAGCTGAATCCCGTTTTAAGTTTTTTGTTTCCGGAGTTGGAAAGAGATCATCCTGCCCGTTTGCCGATTGCAGTCAATATTGTTGCCAATATGCTGGGGCTGGGGATGGCGGCAACCCCGGCGGGACTGGAGGCAATGAAACTCTTGCAGCAGGAAAGGCCTCCTGGCTGTGATCTTCACAGGGCTACAGATCCCATGTGCACTTTTTTAATCATTAATATATCTTCTCTGCAGCTGGTTCCGGTGAGCATGATTGCTTACCGCAATCAATATGGGTCTGCAGATCCGGCCGCGATTTTGGGCCTTGCCTTGCTGGCCACCAGCTGTTCCACCTTAGTGGCAGTTATATTCTGTAAACTGATGGGAGCAAGAAGGAGGGCGGCAAAAAGATGATACAGTGGATATCCCGTATGTTGGTGCCTTTGATTGTCAGTTATATTGTCGGTTTCGGTCTTTTATCCAGGCGGCCGGTATTCGATGATTTTCTGGCGGGGGCAAAAGACGGCATGCAGACGGTGATCGGCATCTTGCCGACGCTCATAGGATTGATGACAGCAGTGGGGGTATTGCGTGCTTCCGGTTTTCTGGATACATTAAGCGGATGGCTGGCAGTCCCTGCCGCATGGCTGCATCTGCCGGCGCCGCTGATTCCGCTGACATTGATAAGACTGATTTCTAATTCGGCGGCAACCGGGTTGATGCTGGATATTTTTTCCCGTTACGGACCAGATTCTTTATTGGGTATGTCTGCTTCCGTAATGAT
Organism: uncultured bacterium; assembly: GCA_947063875.1. Lineage (GTDB taxonomy): Bacteria > Bacillota > Clostridia > Lachnospirales > Lachnospiraceae > Brotaphodocola. The sequence continues at coordinate 381 of CAMSTY010000053.1, read as the reverse complement.
GAGCAGCACCGAGACGGTGTTCTATTGCATTAGCATTTATTTCGGTTCGGTTCACATAACTAAGACGCGTTATGTGCTGCCGGGCGCGCTGCTGGCTACCGCAGCCGGGATTGCGGCGAGTATATATTTTGTTTTTTTCACAAATTAGACACAAGCTTGTAAGAATTTTCTAAGGAATTGAAGGTTGCCTGTCTGCAAAAAATCATGTATAATCATTGGGAAGCTTTTGCCTTCCGAAAGAGTGAGGGAGATTCGTGGATACTTATGAGACGCTGAACAGCGCATTGGTTAATCTGTTCCGGGATGTGATGGATTTGGAGGAACAAGCAATTATTACTTCCGAATACCGTGATATTACCAGCAATGACATGCATGTCATTG
>CAMSTY010000052.1 GCA_947063875.1 uncultured bacterium | reverse complement strand
ATAAATTTATTCTCCTGCACCCGGCTGGTCAGAGCGGACTTCAGCGCAGCCCTCTTCTCTTTCTTGTTCAGACGGATGGTGTAATCTCTCGGAGTCGGGGCAAATACCACACCGCCGCCGGTCCACTGGGGAGATCTGGTGGAACCCTGTCTCGCATGACCGGTCCCTTTCTGCCGCCACGGCTTTCTGCCGCCTCCGGATACCTCGGCACGGGTCTTTGCCTTCTGTGTGCCTTGGCGCTTGTTGGCAAGCTGGGCAACGACTGCCATGTGTACCAGGTGCTCATTCACTTTCACACCAAACACTGCATCGTTAAGCTCCATGGTGCCTACTTCTTTGCCTTCCATATTGTAAACAGATACGTTTGCCATTTCTGTGTGTTCCTCCTTTCCTCGGTTCGGGGCCTAACGGCTGACCTTCACGGTTTCTTTCAGTGTCACCAGAGACTTCTTCGGTCCCGGCACGGCGCCCTTGACCAGAATCAGGTTATTCTCGGCATCCACCCGCACAACTTCCAGATTCTGAACAGTCACCTGTACATGGCCCATATGTCCCGGCATCCCTTTCCCCTTGAACACACGTCCGGGGGTAGTGGCGGAACCATTGGAACCCTGATGACGATGGAACTTGGAACCGTGAGTCATGGGACCTCTGTGCTGGCCGTATCTCTTGACCGCGCCCTGGAACCCTTTACCTTTGGAAACTGCGGTGGCGTCCACCTTGTCGCCTGCTGCAAAAATATCAGCTTTAATCTCATCTTTTACAGAATACTCTTCTGCGTTCTCCAGACGGAACTCTCTTACAAATCTCTTGTAAGCCACACCCGCCTTGTCAAAATGCCCTTTCACCGGCTTGTTGACCAGTTTCTCCCTCTTGTCCACAAAGCCAACCTGAACTGCCTTATAGCCGTCATTCTCCTCGGTTTTCACCTGAGTCACCACGCAGGGGCCTGCCTGGAGTACCGTCACCGGAACCAGAACGCCCTGGTCATTGAAGATCTGGGTCATTCCGACCTTTGTAGCTAAGATAGCTTTCTTCATTTCTTTTCCTCCTTACAGCGGATTGCTCGTTAAAGCAATCATACTAAAGCTTATTTTTGTTTCATTTTGATGTCGATATGCACACCGGCCGGCATCTCCAGCTTGGACAGCGCGTCTACTGTCTTCTGGCTCGGGGTAATGATATCGATCAGCCTCTTGTGAGTTCTCTGCTCGAACTGCTCGCGAGAATCTTTGTACTTGTGCACTGCCCGCAGGATGGTAACTACTTCCTTCTTGGTGGGCAGCGGCACCGGCCCGCTCACCTGCGCTCCTGTCTTCTTTACGGTTTCGATGATCTTTCCGGCGGACTGGTCAACCAGCTGGTGATCATAGGCCTTCAATGTGATTCTCATTACTTGACTTGCCATAAAAAAAGTCGCCTCCTTTTCGCACTTTTGGATTAAGTACGACAAGCGGTGACTGTACACTTCTCCGTGTGTGTCGCGGGACATCACACTGCGTTACTGCATATTGTCTTACACAGCTGTTCAATTGGTACAGTGACTTGTCGTCAGTTTCCTAACTTGACATTCGCTCCACGGAAAACCTGCCTCGTAAGGGCAGCAACCTCGCGCTTCATCGCTATCATGTCACAGCGTTGCTATCTTATCATGGATTTTTTGGAAATGCAAGTACTTTTTAGGGGGAATTCTTATTTTTTTGTTTTGTTTGGGGAGTACGCCCGGGAACAGGTGTGGCAAAACGGGGGCGGGACGGCCGGCAGAAAATGGGGAAGGACTGCTGTTTCGGGATTGGGAATTCCTAAGGCATCCGTATTTTGCTAAATACGAAACGAAAACGCAGAAACTCGCTTCACTCAGACAGTCTGCCGTTTTCGTTTCAACGCAAAATACGGATACTTAAGGAACTCTAACATCCCTGCAAATGCAGTCCTTCCCCATTTTCTGCCGGCCGTCCCGCCCCCGCTTTGCCACACCTGCTCCCGGACTGAGTATTGGCGGCCATGACAGAATTAAAATTTTGATGTTTTTTGTATGGTATTTAAAGGGTTTGTTTAATTTCCGTAGTCCCATTCCGGCTCTTCCGGGGTGCTGTAGGTTCTGCCCTCTACTTCTTCATCGTCTTCTTTTAGCAGCACTCCGCCGGCGTTGGTCTTGTATTTGACGCCGTCGCGGTCTTTGACCGTTGTGTTTTTGGCAATCTTTCCGGAAGAGTTCACCACGTAATGTTTGACATTGTTCCCGCTCCAGATGCTGAATACTTCATAGCGGCTGCCGCTGTCTGCTCTTTGAAGCTTTCCCATATAATATAGATAATTCTCATATACGCCGGTATAGCCCTTGCCGTTACTGCCAAAGTAATAGGGGACCGTACCGCCGGTTTCGTCGATGTTCTGCTTGCCTTTGAGCATGGAACTTTGATTGCGGGTGCCGAAATAGTAGGCGGTGTATTCCATCTCGTCCTTGTCCGTAAATACCTTCTGAAGGCCATATACCGGAACGCCGTTTTCATCAAACAGATAGGTATTGCCGTTGATCTTCACCATGTCGCTGGCTTTGGCTGAGCCTCTGGGCGGGCCTACCTTGGGCACTCCTTTACTGGAGAAATAGAACCACTCCACATCATGCTCATAGTTGTTCTGCAGATTCTCCGGCGGTTCTACGGAATACCAGCCCACCCGGACCTGGCCGCTGGAGTCCACATAACGGTAATCCCCGATGTCATCCGACTCGTCTCCATTCACACATGTCCAGCCAGTCTGCACGGCTCCATCTTCTGCCAGGCTGTAATAGGCTCCGTTGATTTTTTTTAGCTTCAATTCCTCGCCATTGTCCTTTGGAACCACCTTCTTGCCGTTGGCAGAAAAATAATACCAGTGTTTTCCGTCGTTCTCATCTTCCGAATAGGGGCCGTAATCATAGTAATCATCGTCGTCCTGCTCATTCGGCGAATACAGACGCTGCCAGCCGGTTACCATCACTCCGTTCTCATTGCAGTAGTACATATCCTCCAGTATCCAGCCGGTCTCCATCGCACCGGTATCCCCAAAATGATACCAGTTATTGTTGATCTTCTCCCACTTGTCCTTGGAAGCCTTACCGCTCTGCCCAAAATAATACCAGTCAGTCCCGCTCCCCGAATAATCATTGCTCGCCACCTGCAGCCACTGTCCCGCATACATGATTCCATCCGGGCCCACATAATAATTGTCATCATCCACCCAGGAACTGACCGCCATCACGCCGTTGCCGTTCAAATATCTCCATAATCCGTCCCCGCCCTTGCGCCAAGCATTATAAACACGGCTGCCGGATGCACTATAATATACCCAGTTTCCTCCCTCCTGGGCCCAGCCCTCCGCCGCCATGGCAGAGATGCCGGCAGTCCCCAGAGCCATCACCCCGGCAAGAGCCAAAACCACCACTCCACGTTTTCTCATAATGTCTCTCCTTCTGACCTCATAAGTAACTGTTTTTCATCTTTCTGTCTTTCAGCCTGATTTCCATTTTAGCAAGATACTGCCAATTATTCAACCCAATTTTCCGTAAATAATCTAACGATTCTCTTACGACGTTACTTTCGGGGAACGAGAAAGAGGATCAAAAAAACATACCAGAAGTCGGGTACCCTTTTCCGACAAGTAATTGTAGCAAAGCCAGGAACCAGCAGCCGGGAAAAGTCCCGCCGGAAAATTGCTGGCCTGGCAAGGCTCGGCGACATTTGCAGGGTCTGACTGTCTCTTAGGGAAAAAGACGGCAGTTGTACGAATCTGTTTGCTGTAGCAGCAACGTGCGAAGACACAGCTGCGTACGGAATTCTCACTGTGACTGCCATCTTTTTCCCTTAGAGACAGCCAGACCCGAAACCGGAGCCGAGCCTTGCCAGGCCAGCAATCTTCCAGCGGGACTTTTCCCGGCTTCGCCCCCTCTCAAAACACTTGACGGCCACCCCCGGCACCCCCTATAATGAAATCACAAAAAACAAAGGAAAGGCTGGCCCAATCATGTGGATTGCAGACAACTGGAATGATTATCAGATTATCGATTGCTCAAAAGGAGAAAAGCTGGAACGCTGGGGAGATTATCTTTTAATCCGCCCGGACCCTCAGGTCATCTGGGACACCCAAAAGGCACATAAAGGCTGGAAGCGCCCCAACGCCCACTATCACCGAAGCGCCAAAGGCGGCGGCGAATGGGAATTTTTCGATCTTCCGCAGCAATGGACCATCCGCTACCGGGAACTGGTTTTTAATCTGAAACCCTTCAGCTTTAAACACACCGGACTGTTTCCGGAGCAGGCTGTAAACTGGGACTGGTGCCAGGAAAAAATCCGCAATGCCAAAAAGCCGGCCAAAGTCCTGAATCTGTTTGCTTACACTGGCGGCGCCACTCTTGCCGCCGCCAAGGCCAAAGCTTCTGTCACCCACGTGGACGCTTCCAAGGGCATGGTCGGATGGGCAAAAGAAAACGCCGCTTCTTCCGGTTTAAGCGACGCTCCCATCCGCTGGCTGGTGGATGACTGTGTGAAATTTGCAGAACGCGAACTGCGCCGCGGCAACCGCTATGACGCCATTATCATGGACCCGCCCTCCTATGGCCGCGGCCCCAAAGGAGAGATCTGGAAAATCGAGGATTGCATCCATCCCCTGATCCGGCTTTGCGCCCAATTGTTGTCAGAAGAGCCTCTGTTCTTTCTGGTCAACTCCTACACGACCGGCCTGGCGCCGGCTGTCCTTACCTACCTTCTCTCCACGGAACTTTGTCCCCGATACGGAGGGCAGGTCGATGCCCAGGAAATCGGGCTTCCGGTCCTTCAGTCACACCTGGCCCTGCCCTGCGGCGCCTCCGGCCGATGGGAAAGGTAACGCAGCCTCCGTTTCCGCTACAGCACATCCGAAAAATGCGGCCGCAGCCTTTTAAATACTTTCAGTCCTGCCAGTCCTACCGCCAGCGTCACCACCCAGAAATACAAGGTCAGCTTCGGTCTTGCCCAGAACCATTCACCCGTCAGCATACTGTCCCGATATCCGGCCGAAATGTAGTAAAACGGATTCAGCTTCAGCAACACGGCCAGCCAGGGAGCATTGTCTTCAAACATGCTTTCATGATACATAATCGGCGTAAGCCACATCCCGAACTGGAGACAGATGCTGACAATTTGGCTCATGTCCTTAAAAAACACATTCACCGCCGCAGTAAAATAGCCGATACCCAGAGCCAGCGCCGATGCCGCAAAAGAGTAATAAAGGATCTGAATCCAGGTCAGAAACGGCGTCCAGCGGTAGGCGGCAAACATCAGAATCATAATAAGGATAAAAAAACCATGTACCATACAGCAGGAAATCAGCTTGATCACCGGCAGGATCTCCACCTGAAACACTACCTTTTTCACAAGATAATGATACTCCTGCAGGCAATTCGTGACACAATTCAGGGTCTCGCTGAAAAAAAACCACGGCACAATGCCCGGCACCAGCCAAAGCACGTAAGGCGCTCCCGGAACCGGAGGCGCGCTCTTGAAACCGATCTGAAAAACCAGAAAATAAATCAGTACGGTCACCATCGGCTGGACAAACATCCAGACCATCCCAAAGTAAGAACCGACAAACCGTTTCCTGAAATCCGATTTTGAAAGGTCCCATATCAACTTTCGCTTTCTGACAATCTCCTCCATTAACGAAACCACATATGCCATTGTCCTCTGAACCCTTTCTCGTATTATTTCATGCCGCCGCCCGTCTGGGCGTCATCTTGCGCACATCCGTACACTCCCTTATTCTTCCTCCGCCTGCCGCAGACGGCTCAGAGTATCAGAACCGGAACGTTTCCGCAAACCCGCCCCATTTCTGATCCTTTTCGGAAATAATCAGTTCCACGCCTTCCTGCAAAGGCCAGCTAATACCAATCTCGGGATCATTCCAGGCCATACCGCCCTCATCGCCCGGATGATAGAAATCCGTACATTTATAAGCGAATTCCGCCTCTTCGGAAATCACCAGAAAGCCATGGGCAAATCCTTCCGGAATATAGAACATCTTCTTATTCTCTGCGGAAAGCGTTACGCCAAACCACTTGCCGAAAGTCGCGGAACCAGCCCGTAAATCCACGGCCACGTCAAACACTTCTCCCTTTAGCACCCGCACCAGCTTGCCCTGGGGAAATTGTTTCTGGTAATGCAATCCCCGCAGTACCCCGCGGACCGACATGGACTGGTTGTCCTGTACAAATACCATATCCAGGCCTGCCTCTTTAAAATCATTCTGATTATACGTTTCGACAAAATACCCCCTCTCATCCCGGAACACTGTCGGTTCAATCACATACAGGCCCTCGATTTCACAGCTTGTTACTTTTATCTTTCCCATTATTTTATCCCTCTTTCTGCTGTTTTTGAACTTCTGTCCCAGGCCCGGAAAAGCCGGCCGGAACGCAATAGGTATACTATACTACGGAGACTTGATTTTGTCAAAAAATGGTGTTCATAGCCGCATGCTTACAATACTGTAGAGGCGGAGTGCCACGTAGACATCCGTACAGCACATCAGATACAGGATTTTTCTGTTCCTCTCTCTGGTAAGCACCAGCGCGTCGTTTTTCAATGCCATCAGAAGCACCGGCAAAAACGGCAGGAAATAACGCCCCTGGACCCCGCTGATCACTTTGGAACCTATGGGCGTCCAGGCAAGCAGCATGGATAACATGATCGCTCCTATGCAGGACAGACATAAAAACCAGATCCATAAGCGTTTCACGCCAGTCAGAACCAACGTCTCGCCCGGCTTTCTCAAGCTCAGCAAAAGCAGGCATGCCGTAAACAGCACAACCAGCAGATAAGGCACATCCAGTACCGGGTCCAGATTTCCCAGATAAGCACCGACCATAGACAGATGATACTGTTCTGCCTGCCATGCTATCGTATTCACAAACAGACGGAGGCAGCGCCAGGGCTGATCCCGCAGGGTTCCCAGGCTGTATCCGGTTTCCTCTGCCCAGCTGATATAATTTTCGGTTTCCGGCGTTACGTAATCACTTACCGTCTGTCCGTTGACCAGAAACATGACCAGCATCCAGGCTCCCAGTACACAGCATGCGGACAGGAACCATTTCTGCCAGCCGCCAAACTTTTTCACCGGAATCAGCAGGCAAAGCCCCATAAAAACAGCATAGACGATTTTGCACGGCCCCACCAAAGCCATAATCAGGGCCAGCGCCGCCACATCCTGTACTTTCACCCGCTCCGCCTTATATGCCAGATGCAGGCAACAGGCTGTAAAATAAAATATCCATGCCATAATCCACGCATCGTAAGAAAAAGACGCCGATAGATGCAAGGTCATGGGCAGCAGCGTCACTCCGAAGAGAACCTCCCTGCCGACAGGAAGTCTCTTCATGGCCAGCCAGGTCACGGCTACAAAGAACAGCAAATTGCAGAACCTGCCCAAATATGCCAGCCACAGGCTGTCCAGCCCCAGCACCCTCGCCAGGGCAATTCCCAATGCCTGGGGAATATATGCTGCCGGCGTCGTCCTCACCGGCGGATAAGCGGAGGCCGCCATCATCTCTTCGCCGTCTGCCTTTTCTCCTCCTGGAAGCGCCTGCCGGCCTCTGCCCTGGGACATTTCGCGGAGAATCCGGTAGGTTTCTTCCACCAGCGGACTGCCAAGCACCACCGAAGCGCCCTCCCCTTCCTGTCTTTTCTTTATCAAATACCCGTTTTCTTCTTCATACGCATAATCCTTATGGACATCCTCCAGGACCCAGTCCCGGGCACGCACCAGCACGTGGCCGTCTTCGCTGTTTGCCGGCTGCCCCAGCATATGGCTGGAAAGCTGATATGCGCTGATATAGTGACTGATCTCATCCGGCGCAGAGAGCGGAGGCAATACCATCAGATACAGCATTCCCAGAAAAATCCCTGTCAGAGGATAGAGATCCGTCAATTCCCACTCATGGTTTTTCAGCCGCCTCCCCAGTCTGGCAAGGCGCACCGCCAACGCGTTTTGAGAGGGGCCTTGTGATCCGCCAGAGCCGGATGCCCACGTACCCCGCCTGGCATCCCGCAAAAAAAGCCAGCCGCACAAGCCGCTCCCGGCCAGGGCCGCCGCCAGAAGCAGCAGATAGTTATCGCTCAGCCAGGTATCCCCGCAATTCAGCATCCCCTCGCGAACCTCCCCCAGATGCCAACAGCCAAGAACGGCGAGCGCTGCCACTGCTGCCAGCCAACCATTATTCGTTCTCTTCATGCTCTCCTCCGGCGATATTCTCACTGTGTCTTTCCTGCACGTACATTCCCATTTCCTGGCCCTCCTGCATTTTTTTCTCCAGAGCCATCCGCTGCACCAGTTCCTTGAACCTGGTTTCCAGCTTGGAAATATGGAGCGTCATCCGGAATTCCTTCACAATCAATACAAAAATCACAAACAGGAACAAAAAATTCGGCGTGGAATAAATCCCCAGGCAATGGGCAATAAAATCCGCGACCGACGGAAATACACTGAAGACCACCAGGATCAGGGCCAGCACAATCCAAAAAATAGCGCTCTCAATCTGTATCTTTGACTGCCGGATCTTGCGCATCATCAGCACAAACGTCACGATCGACACCAAAATCAGCACAATACGCAGCGTCATGGTCATCATAAGCTATTCCTCACTCTCCTGCATTTTACATTCGCCCTTTTCCCAATATTGCGGGCTCATACTGCACCAGCGCACCAGGGGACCGGGAAGCATCTGGTACATCTTCCCCAACCGGTATCCCGCATATTTGCAGGCGCTTCCCCAGAATAAAGAAGGCAGCCAGCAAACATCCCCCTGCCGGATCAGCTGCCGCGCCACTGCTTTCACCAGACGGAAGCCCTCCCCCTCCGAGGCCAGGCCGGCAAACACCTCCGGATGGTCCGCCTGGGACACAGCCAGGTCAAAATTCCGGTGAAACTGCTGCATTGCCGTCAGGTTGTGGGAATGAACCACCCGCGCGTCTGCCTCATAGGCAATGCCATATCCCGCCCGGATCGCCCCCGCTGCGTAGATCATATCCTCGTTAAAGATCGTCCTGCGGGTGAATCCGCCCAATTCTTCAAAAATATCCTTCCGGTAAGCGCAGCACACATTGGAGGCGAAATATGTCTTTATGCCGCGCACAGGCAGGTCCGCCGATGTCTTGACACAACTCTCCCCGGAATAATTGAATCCCCGTATGCAGCGTTCCACCGGCCGGGAGTCCTTTCTGGGCAGCTGCCTGGCATATGCCATGGCTATCGTCTCCCCCTGCGGGCCTTTCTGATACAACGCCTCTACCAGCCGTTCCACCAGTTTCTTTCCCCGGGGAACCGCATCATCCGTCATAAAAATCATCACATCCGCCGCGGAAACCGCCGCCCCTAAGTTGCGGGTCCCTCCATGGTCAAACTCTTTTTTGGACACATGCAAAACCTCTATATTTTCCATACCGGCACAGGCCCGGGCATCCCAATACTGTTCTTCCGTATTGATCACAATCAGCCGGTTCAGGGCAAACGTCTGCTGCTTTAGCCTTTTTAGCAGGCAGGAAAAGTCCCTCCCGGGTCTGTAGGTCGGAATAATCACATCTACCGACGGCTTTTTCAACTGCCATATTTGTCTTTTTTCTTCCATATTCACTCCTGTCGTCTTCCCAGCCGGCAAGACACCCATGCACCTGACGCAAAGCCTGCCGCCATCACCACCATCAGAACCAGATAAACCCACGCCGCTCCTAGGATGCCTCCCTGCTTCACAAAAACCGGAGCCAGAACCGCTGCCAAGACTGTCATTACCGCATAAATTCCAAAGATCACTTTCTGACGCCGCAAAATCACCAGCACATAATAATATAAATTCAGGATCGCATAAAAACCGCCGCCAAGGACTACCAGAACAAACGCTTTGTGACAGGGAACGAGGCTTCCCTCATAGGAAGGCCCCAGAATCCGTTCCATAATTCCCAATATCGGACGCCCAAGCACCCAGGCCAGAGCCACAGCCAGAACGCTTAACGCCGCAATCAGTCCCGAAATCTTTCCGAGCATACGGGCAAACTGCGCATATCTTTTTTCTTTCCAGTCATCTGTCAGATATGTGAGCACCGGCCGGATCACAAATCCTGCCGCCAGATTGATAACTGACGTCGGCATAAAAATCACATTAAAATACCCGGACGCCACATCGTCCATATGCGCGTCAATCGCATATTTCGCCGCGGAAAAAATATAAAAATCCAGAAATACGGAGACAAACAAAAGCCACACCGCCCCTGTCAGCGGCGCCATACGCCGGATATCCCGGTTCCGGTCCACAGCCGGCAGCCTCTTGATCAGGGAGATATCAAAGATAGCCACCCCCACCAGCTGCGCCGCTACTGCGGCCCCGCAGGCCGGCAGCAAAGAACCGCCCGCGGACAAAACAATAAGAAACACACTTACGGATAAAACCGTACGGAACGTATTGGATTTTCCCGTCAGATGGAGATGGCCCGCACGCTGGAATTCCGACTCATAGACATCTGCAAAACCGTCAATCACCTTATAACATACCAGCAGAAAAATAATAGCTGCCTTCTGCGGCGTATATCCGCAAAAAAACAGATATCCGGCCCCGGCTGCCAAAGCGACGCCACAGCTGAAAAAGCGGTGAATCCGATAATCTCCAAACCGATACTCCCCAACTCCGTCTGTCACTTGAAACGGCCGGATTCCAAAATAGGCCAGAATAAACATCTGCTGTCCAAAAGTGCTGTAGCCAAAAGCAAAAATGCCCCCCTGCTCCTTTCCGACAATCCGCATAACCAGAAAGGAGAGAACCATACTGGAAAAAGCGTAGAAGAAACTTCCGGACATATTCCAGAGTATATTCCGTTTTTCCTTGTTCTTGCCTGTTCCCATCAACAGGGCAGCCCATCTGTCCGCTATTGCCATCCCTGCCCTCCTGTCTTCTTATTCAATCTTTCCCTGTGCTTTTGCCTACTTCCTGAAATTCTGAATCAACAGGATCGACAGCAGCATCCGCACCATATATCTTGCCGCCACCGTCGGTTTTAAATAGCTTTCCCCGCCGCCTCGTTCCACAATCCTTACGGGGACCTCCGCAATCTTTGCCCCTTGTTTAAGCAGATAGGAAACGGTATCCGGCTCCGGGCCGTAATTCAGATTAAGCGCAAATTCCCCGATCATTTTCCGGTTGAACATCCGCATCCCGGAAGTAGGATCGGAAACGCGCACTCCGGTAGTCAGCCATATGGCGCCCGAGATCAGACGGCTTCCGATCATCCGGACCGAAAAATCCTTGGACTGATCCACAAACCGGCTTCCGATCACAATGTCATACCCTTCGTCCATCTTCTGCCTCATCGACCGGATATACTCCGGCCGGTGCTGTCCGTCTCCGTCAAACTGAATCGCGCAGCCATACCCCTGGTACCAGGCATATTTCATTCCCGCCTGGAAACATCCGGCCAGGCCCAGATTCACCGGGAGATCCAAAAGCTGATAGTTATGTTGCAGGCAGATCTGAGCCGTCTGGTCCGTAGAGCCATCATTCACCACCACATAGTCCAGTTCCGGATAATCCCGCACCAATTCTTCTACCACGCGCTCAATATTTGCTTCCTCGTTAAATGCCGGTATCACCACCAGTACTTTGTCTTGCAGTTTCATCCCTGCTTCCTCCATCACTCCAGGATTATGTCGCAAATCCGGTCCACCACTTCCGGCTCAAGATCCGCATACAACGGCAAGGTCAGAACCTGCCTGGCAATCCTGGCCGCCACCGGGGTATCCTGTTCGTCAAACTGCCCGCGGTAGCAGGTGTAGCTGTTGATACAGGGATAAAAATATTTGCGGGCATGAATATCGTTCTTTGCCAGTTCCTCAAAAACCTGGTCCCGATCCCTTTTATAGCCGTCAAATACCACCGGCATATAAGCATAGTTGCTGCAGACCCGCGAGTTTTTCGGACACAGCCGGATTCCGGCCACATCCTGAAGGCGTTCCCGATAGCGCTGCGCCAGCTTTTCCCTTTTCTTGATTTCCTGTTCCAAATGGCGCAGGTTGCATAACCCCATAGCCGCCTGAAACTCGTTCATCTTGCCGTTGGCGCCTACGTATTCCACGGTTTCGCTGTCCATGATGCCGAAATTTTTCAACTGGTACAGCCGATGGCCCAGCGCCGGTTCCCGGTACGCCGCCGCCCCTCCTTCGATGCTGTGAAACACCTTTGTGGCATGGAAGCTGAACATGGATACATCGCCAAACTCCGCAACTCCCCGTCCATCCAGCGTTTCCCCAAACGCATGGGCGGCATCGTAAATCACCTTCAATCCATAGCGATCGGCTATTTTCTGTATCTTTTCCACGTCGCATAGGTTCCCATACACATGAACCGGCACGATCGCGCAGGTCCGCTCTGTGATATGGCTCTCCAGAAGATCCGCATCCAACGTATAATCGATGGGGCTGATATCGCAAAATACCGGAGTCAGGCCATTTCTCACTATCGCATGGGTGGTAGAAGCAAAGCTGAAAGGCGTGGTAATGACCTCGCCGTCCAGTTCCAATGCCTGCAACGCCAGTTCCAATGCCATATGCCCATTGACAAACAACTCCAGATTCTCTGCCTTTAAATAGGCTTTCAGCTGCTCTCTCAGCTGTTCGTGGTAATCCCCCATATTGGTCAGCCAGGCGCTCTCCCACAAGGGTTTTAACATTTCTACATATTCTTCCAGAGGCGGCAGGGAGGAACGCGTCACTGCCACAGGATTTTTCTCTTTCTCTCTCATGTCTGTCTCTTTGCCTTTCCCATGCGTCAATATACCAGAATGCGAATATCCTTCTGCGCCTTCACCCCCACGCGCGCCTGCAGATACCGCGCTTCGGGTTCCCTTCCGGACGCCCACATTACCAGGGCATAGGGAAGATGAATCCCTGCCGCATGGCTGAACGGATATCCGCCTCCAAACCGGGCGTTCATCTCCAGGATGTAATACTGCCCGCCGGATTCCAGAATATCCACATCCAGATTTCCACAGTGCGCCAAAAGTCCGGACAAGGTCTTTCCCAGGCGTGTCATAAGCGGCGCCTCAAGAGTCTTCGCTCCGTCCGTCTCTCCGGCGCGCATATTGATCTTTTCCTTCACCACCGCCGTCCGATAGCAGCCTTTTAAGTCGTTCACCACATCCATCCCGAATTCTCTGCCGCAGATCTTCTCCTGAATGATCACGCAGGCCTGCTTATCCTGCTCGGCTTCATATCTCAAGTAGCTTTTTTGGATCTCCTGCCGGATCTTCTTTTCCAAAACCCTCAGTTCCTCTTCCTGATCCGCCTGATAGACCGACAACGATCCCATCCCCCAGCGAGGTTTTAAAATCAAAGGATAGGAAGCTTCCCCCTCCCCGATTGCCCGGATGGCGTCTTCTAAAGCAAGCCAGCTTTTCGGCGTTTGGATTCCCCGCTCTGTCAGGGTCTGGAATGTCTTCCACTTATCGTTGCAGATATCGATGGCAGCGGGGGACGCCGTCACTGCCACCGTCCCCTGCCTGGCAAATAAGCTTTTGTTTTGGGAAATCACCGGAAGGTCAATGTCAAACAGCGGAATCAGAAGGTCAATCTCCCACTTTCTGCAGTAGTCCAGCAGAAACGGGATATATTCTTCCTCATAGATCAGGGGCGTGATCACCTGGCGGTCCGCAGAAAGAAGGGCAGGGCTCATCTCACTGTTTGCCGCATGGATCAGCCCGCTCAACCCCGCCATCTCCAGCGCTTCCCTAAAATATTCCACCAGATAGGTTCTTCTTCCCGCACTCGTCAGCAGAATGTTCATCGCCTTTTCCCTCTTTCCCTCTGTGCATACTCCGCCAGCCAGCCATACAGGCCCGGGAACCAGATCTCCATACAGATATAGAACCTTGTCCGCAAAGTCAGTTCCCGAAAATAATTCCGGTACTTTTTAGCCGTCACCACCCCATAGCGGCGCGTATTTACCTTGGTCAGGTACCAGATCCGGCAGGCGGCGCTTTTTGCCGCCTCGTGAAAACGCCTGCCAGTTGCCCGGTCAAACCTCTGATAGGTCCGTTTCATCTGTTCCTGATATATTCTCTGCTTTTGTGCATAATCTCCCATCTTGCCCTGCGCTGTCCAGGACGCGGCCGCCCCCACACGATAAACGCTCATATCCCGGTCCATATAGTATCCGTATCCTTCTGCTGCCGCCAAAAGCTGCAGCGGAATATCTCCTACCGGACAATCCGTATAATAGGACGGAAGATTTCTCACCAGGCGGGAAGGAAAAACCATAGACGCAGTGGCATAGCCGCAGGATTTGTCAATGATCTGCTCCGGCAGGATCTTTTTATTTCCCCGGTATGGCCGCATGCGCCGGTCGGAACGCGAGCCGTCCACCGTGAGGATACGAGCGCTGTGAATGCAAAGGCTGCAGCCCGGATGGCTTTCCAGATACTCTACCTGCCGCTGCAGCTTGTGAGGATCTGTCCAATAATCATCCCCTTCGCACATGGCGATGTATCTGCCCCTTGCCCTTGGGAAATTAAATGCCCCGCTGGGATTGGTAATCCCTCTGGAATACTGGTTTTCCGTCTGAAGCATCGGCCGGATGCGTCCGGGATCGCGTGCCGCGTATTCCCGGATAATATCTGCTGTCCGATCTGTGGACGCATCGTCATAGATCACAATCTCAAAGCCAAAATCTGTCTTCTGCTTCAAAAATCCTTCCAGTGCGTCCCGGATATACGCTTCATGATTATACGTAAGACAGCAAATACTCACCAGAGGAGTATTTGCGTCTCTGTTGCTTTCCTTCATTCCTTATTTTCCTTTCCTGCGCTGCCCCCTGTTTTCGTCTCCTCACCCGGCTCATTGTCCTGTCAGACGGTCTTTCACCATGTCCCGGAGATACCGAAAGCTTTCCAGCCTGAACAAAGCGGCCAGCGTCCCGTAGATCCCGGCCCCGGATGCAATCTGCAGCAGAAGCTTTAACCAGGCCCCGCCGGGCAGCACAAACTGCAGTCCATATACGGCCGCGCACATCACCAACGATAAGGCGGCTGCCGGAAGGATATCCGCCCACTGGCTGAAAATCCCGTAACCCAACAGCTTTTTATTGGGCCAGGCATTGACAAAGGTACTGAAAAAGTCCAGCGCCGCCTTGATCGTCACCAACACCAGCGGGCCGAAGCGGATTCCCGCCAAAAGCCCGGCAAACCCCATGGCCTTTTTGATAATCTCCAATTTCAGAAAAACATCGCTTCGTCCCGCCGCATTGATTGCCTGCAGATTGGTGATATGAATCGGCCAAAAGGAGTAGGCCACACACATAATCCTCAGATAAGGCACACAAGGAAGCCACTTTTCCCCCAGAAGCGCAAGCACCAGCGTGTCTGCCACCGCACATAACCCAAAAAGCATCGGCAGAATAAGAAAAGAACTCGTGCGCACGGCACGGCGGACCATATGGCGCATCTCCTTGGTATCCTGCTGGCGGGCCGAAAAGGCCGGCAGCAATACCGACTGGATCGCCGCGCCCAGATTATTCACAATCAGCTTGGGAAACTGGTCCCCGCGATTGTAAATCCCCAATATTTCCTCGTTATAAATCTTCCCCATGATCAGGCCGTAAAGATTATTAAACAGGGTATCAATCAATGACGCCGTCAGGAGCTTCCAGCCAAAAGCGAACATCTCCCGAAGCCGGCTTGCCGCAAACAGCAAAGAAGGCTTCCAGGAAACCATAAAAAACAGAACCAGCATAAGAGCAAAATAGTAGGCCAGCTGCTGCCCCACCATCGCCCATACGCCAAACCCGGCATATGCCATCCAGATGCTGATGACTCCCGAAACCACCGAAGCCGCCAACGTAGATAAAAATAAGCCTCGGAATTCCAGTTTCCGCGAGACATAAGCGGTCTGTACGGATATCACGGCGCCCGGGAACAGCACCAGCGCCAGCACCCGGACAATCCTGAGAAGTTCCTCAATCCGGTAAAACCCGGCAATGGCCGGCGCCGCCAGATAAAGCACGCCGTACATAACCCCCGACGCCAGCAGGCCAAAATAAAACACGGAGGAAAAATCCGTCTCATCCGCCTTCTGCTTCTGGATCAGCGCCGTGCTAAACCCATTCTGGACAATCACATTGGCTATGGTAATAAAAATCATGATGATTCCTACCACGCCATACTCCGCCGGACTTAAAAGCCTCGCCAGAAGAATGGCAACTGCAAACTGGATGCCCTGGGCGCCGCCGTTCTCCAGCAGCTTCCAAAACAAGCCGCTGACCACTTTCTGCTTCATCCCCGTCCCCGTCACGATTCCTCAATCCTCATTTTATCTCCTTATTTTACCATAACCCTAAAAATATTCTTAAGTTTCTCTTGCCAATACCTTTCATTTTACAATATTCCCCAGAAATTGTAAATCATATATGGCATTTTTCCAATAAATGTGTTAAATTATCATAGGATATTATTTTTAGGAGGTCTATCTTATGAACAGCAGCAAAAAAATATGGCTGTCGTTATTATTATCTGGTGTTATGACAGTTGGTTCTGCTTTTTACGCATTTGCAGACAATGGCGTCGGCCCTGCTTACGATCCCCGTTACAATTCAGACATAGAGGGAGAAACAGCAGAGGTCACAGAAACACAGAGCGACCATTCTTCTACGACGCCTGTGGAGGCCGGGACAGCCTCTGGAACCGAAGACGGGACAACCCCCGGAACCGAAGCCGGAACTGCCTCCGGGACAGAAGCCGGAGCTGCCACAGAAACCGGAGCGGAGGAAATGCCGACACAAGAAGCCACCGCCCCTGAAACCGAAACCTACAACCCGGCTGCCGTTTCCCCGCAGCCCAGGCTGCAGACCACAATCCTTCTGAGCAGCCAGCATTGGTCCCAGCCTTTTGTCAACGACCAGTGGTGCGACGCGGGCGAGGAAACCTTTTACTCGATTTCCATTTTTATGGAACAGGCAATCGGCAACATCTATTACCGCGCCTACACCGCAAGCAACGGCTGGACCAATTGGGCGATGAACGGTCAGCAGACCGGCATTCCCGCCGACATGGCTCCCATCGAAGCCATCCAGGTCCGTTTTGACGGCCCGGTGTTGGACGAGTATGACCTTTTTTACTCCACAACTTTGCATGACGGCACCGCTACCGGATGGGCCAAGAACGGTATGACCGCAGGTTCCATGAACCAGGGCAATCCGATCAAGTCTTTCCGCATGGCGTTTTTCCGCAAGGCAGATCCTTCCGATATCACGGTAGGGGATGCTGTTATCTCTGTTCATGCTGACGGCATTCAGTACATCGACGGCGCCCTCCGCTATATTCACGGAGGAGACGGCTCCAACTATACCGGTTGGGGATGGGATGAAAGCCAGCGTTACTATTTTGTGGATTCCGTTCCGGTGACCGGCTGGCAATACATAGACGGCTATAAGTATTACTTTGCGGAAGACGGAAAGCTTGTGCAGGATCTGGAACCCATTATCGGCGCACAGGGGCCCTTTCTGATCAAGATCAACAAAGAGATGAACACTACCACCGTCTATGTGGCGGACGGGGAGAACGGATATATTATCCCGCTTAAGTCTTTCCTGTGTTCCAGCGGTGACGATACCCCGCTCGGAACTTTCAAGACTCCGGAGAAATACCGCTGGCGTCTTATGAACAGCGGCGTTTCCTGCCAATATGCAACCCGGCTTGGCCCTGGCCTGAGCTTTCTGCTGCATTCGATCATTTATGACCGGCAGGATATCAATACCATGTGGCCGGAAACCTACAATTATTTAGGAGTTGCCCGTTCGGCCGGATGTATCCGCTTTACCTCGGGCGATGCCAAATGGATTTTTGATCATTGTCCTCTGGGGACCACGATTCAGGTATATAACTCCCCCATCGCAGGGCCTTATGACCGGCCTACGATTGCGGCTGTTATTCCTTCCACCCAGCACTGGGACCCCACTGATCCTCTGGCTGTGGCTCAGTTTGGGCAGCAGTAATCCGATTATCAATAAGAAAAACCCTCCTCCCCTTCACAGAAGTGTGCCGGGGAAGAGGGCCTTCTTTTATTCTGAGTTATGGTTCTGCTTTCACTCTAACAGATAAGTTTCCGACAATTCATGAGAATACAGTTTGCGGCAGTTTTCAAAACCGGTCTCTTCCTGCAAATGCTCCATAATTTCCCGGGCATCATACCCGCTGCTCCAGAATTCATTCGTGTCTACGTAAACGATCAGGCCTTTGCCCCTGGGTCTGCCTTCCAGAATCTCCCGGATCTGCCCAATCCGTTCTTTTGGCATAATATATACGCCTGAAAACCCGGAAAGTTCAATCAGATCCTGCGTCAGGGGTGCATTTTCATAATTATCAATGTATATGCAGTCCAGATCCCGGTACTGCGCCGCCAGCTCTGTCCTTTCTTCATTCTCCGGATACAGGTACTGCACATTCCCCCGCATATAGCCTCCGATATAGAGAACCGCCATAAATGCCGCCATTCCCAGATGAAGCCCGAGAAGTTCTTTGGGGTTTTCGATACACCAACCGGTTATGCGCACGACCCACCATATAGCCAGAATCACCATTAGCGGATAAAGGTTATAGATATAACGCGCCCCCGGCACTACAGCTATCCATGACACGGCAAAAAAAGAAAATCCAACCGCAAGCGTCAAAATCAGCGCCGCCTCATCCTCCGGCCTTAAAGCCACCTTTGCCTTCTTTCTTTTCCAAAGCCGCCAGAGGCAATATCCGCCAACCGCCAGGGCAGCCACGGCCGTTTCCCGAATCCATCCTCCGAAAAAATCCATGTTTATATTGGAGATATACGAGATCAGGTTTCTCACGATCCCTCCCCCTGCCAGGTTATTCCTTGTCTCGGCTGCCACAAATTCATCTGTCCGGGTCAGCTGGGCGATACAGGCCGGAAATGCGCAGGCCATGGCCCCCACAGAAGCAAAAAGCGCTACGGCATAGACCGCCGCTTCCTTCCATCTTCGTTTCCCCAGCTTCCATAGCACATAAAATCCCGAAAGGAAAAATGCAATAAACACAAAATAATACTGGGTCAGCAAGCCGAGAAAAGTGGCCAGGCAGATGCCTGCAAGCCGAGGCAGGCCCTGCCCGTCCCGAATCATTTTCACGTGAAGGTATACGCTGACGACGGTGAGGAAAGTCGCCAGCATGTACATACGAATATAAATCCCCGTACTCAACCCTCCCGGGGAAAAACCCCACAGCATCATCGCCGCCACAGCCAGGCATTTATCCCCGGTCAGAAGTCTTGCCGTCAGAAATATCATCAGCAGACACCCGGCATAAAACGCCACGTTCAATACCATTGCCTGCCAGTTTCCATAAACTCCCGGCGTAAAGGAACATACGGTATGAAGCAGCATATAAAAAAACGGCGGATGTACATCCTGCGCCTGATTATACCAGACCGAGCCATAAGAAAATCCTTCTCCCGGCCCGACTGTCATATATTCCAGAAATTCCGGCCCCTCCACCCAACGTTCAAACACATCATACGACACTACAAACGGTTTATAATAACTGTTCGACAACCCCCAGGAATAAATCTCATCAATAAAATACCCTTTTTTTGACGCGAAAAACAGAAGCAGAACCGCCACCTGCACAGCAATCAGAAAAACCAATCCCCACTGCTGTCTCTTGGAATTTTTCACCTCTCCACCTCCATCCTTTTATTCAGGTAATCAAAATACAGAGGAAGTCCTCCGGTGTGGATAAAAAGAACATTCCTTATTTTGTCCCCATAACGGTCCAGCCACCGAAGCATTCCTGCATAAGCCTTCCCCGTATAGACCGGGTCCAGGGCAATTCCATGGCGCTCCATCATTGTTTGAATCACATTTTCAATCCCTGCATCATATATTCCATAGCCGCCGCACCGGTAATCCGTTTCAAAGCAGATGCTCTCATTGCCCATTCCGGCGTAACGGCGGACAGCCGCCGCGCCTGCCTTCTCCTCTCTGGCCACAGAGATACCGACAATTTCCTCCCGGCCGCCCCTCTCTCTTCTGCCTGCAAGAAGTCCTCCCTGGGTCATCCCGGTGCCGCTGGCAAGAAAAATCGCCTGAAATTCCACCTGATTTTTCTCTTCCCACCGGCGAATCTCGTCGTATGCGTCCCGATATGCCGACCTGGCGGTCTCCTCGTTGCCCATGCCATGAGCATCCCCGTAGATATAGTAGGGCTGGTATCCCCTGGCCTTCAGGCTGCGCAGAGTATCCTCCACCGTATCCGCCACGGCAGACCGTTCGCAGAACACCCGTTCGGCTCCCATGTCATCCGCCAGCACAGCATTGAAGCCATCTTCTTGAACCCCCTCCTCTTGCGGCGAAATAATCAGGCAGGGAATCTTCCGGCTTCTGCACAAAGCCGCCATCACCCGGTTTAGATTCGACTTGCGGCTTCCGTAAGACACCATATAGTCTGCCCCCCGCCGCCGCATATCTTCCAGAAACGCCGCCCCGATCCGGCATTTATTCCCCCCGAAAGAAAACCCCAGCAGATCCTCTCTCTTGATAAAGATTTCCTGCCCTCCCGGCAGTTTCTCCAAATACTGAACCGGCGTCGGCTTCAGGAATCTATTTTCTGTTTTCATGCGCCCTCATTCCTCCAAAAATAGTCCGAAATACCCGCACCTCCATGCGAATTCCCCAAAACCACAGTCTTGCCGCCCTCTCCTGCAAAGGATGAATCAAAAGGTAATGCTTCATATAATAAAGGGTACTCTGCTCCCGGATCTGCTGCCGTTTTAATTCCTGGCTGAAGGATTTGCTGATAGAAACGGAATGTTCATGGCGATACGTTTCTGTCAGCAGCAGAACCGTACGATACCCCGCCGCTTTCATCCGGCTGGCCAGCGCCATCTCCTCCTGATACAAAAAAATCCCCTCATCGTAACCGCCGCACTCCAAAAATGCCGCCCCGTCCACCATCAGCATGGAACCGTGAACCGCATCCACATAAATTGCCTTTTTACCTTTCTTCTTTGCATGCGGATAAGAAAGAAAACGGCCAAACAGCCTTCTGCTGACCGGCCCCATCCACAAAAGCTGTCCGACAAAGCCATGCAGCTTCCAGCCATTGAGAGCGTTTCCGTAATTGCTGTCTTCCATGGCCGCGGCCGCCACCCCGATCTTTGGATGGCAGCGAAAAACACGTGCCAGACCACGGACACAATCTTCCGTAAAAGAGACATCCGGATTGGCGATCAATATATGCGTCGCTCCGTTTTCTTCCACTGCATAACGGACTCCCAGATTATTGCCCGCCCCATAGCCTCCGTTCCTTTTTGCACGGATCACATCGACCTTGCCTTTGCCAAGACGCTTCAAATGCTGCCAGGAATCCTCGTCAGACGCGTTGTCTACCAGTACAATACGGTCAATCAGGCTGTACTGTACAATCTGCCTTGTCAGCTTTTCCACGGTCTTTGCATCATTATAATTTAATATCACGCAATTAATCTTCATCGATGGCCCTTTCCGTTCTCTGTTCTTTGAAGGATTTCAACCTCGGGATGGTAATGCTTTGCGCCAGGGTCTGCAGCAAAGAGCTCTTATAAAAGCGGTTCTTTACAATGCTGCCAAGCCTTCCTGCCGGCGTCTTCTTTGGCAGGCGCAGAAATTCTTCAAGAACAACCCGTTTTGCATGTCCCATCTCTTCACCATACATCCGCTCAAACGCCATAGCCTGCAAAAACATCTGCCGGTAATTCTCTTCCACCTGTCTTCCCCTTCTGCTTCGCTCCTGCAGCGCCTTCAGACCGTCCGTCTTTCTCGCTCCCAGCACATTTCCCCCATGCTGGCGGTACAAAGAAAGTGGTTTTTTCACACAGGAAATCTCCCCAAAGCAGGAAGCGCACAGCGCAATCCACCAGTCGTGCATAAAACAGGCATCCGGCATTTTTGCCGCCATTTGAACCAGGGCCTTATTCATCATCAAGGCCCCTCCGGTTACCGGGTTTTCCACCAGGACTTCTGAGAAAGCGACCCGGTCCGGATTGCTTCGTTCATATGCGAAAAAGCTGGAACTCAGACGACGCAGCCCGGCGTCCACCACTTCCATATCAGAAAATACCAACGCCGGACGGCCATTGTTTTCCGTTTGTTTCATTCTCTTTAGGAGAATCTCCGCTTTTTGCGTATGCCACACATCATCCTGATCGCTGAGCAGCACATAGTCTCCCTCGCTTTGAGACAGCAGCCAGAAGAAATTCATGGCCGGCTCCGGAATCTGCCTTCCCTTCCCCGCAGATTTTCCTTCCTTAACCCGGTGTTTTAGAAAAATCCGGTCCGGATACTCCCTCTGATATCGCTCCAGAATCTCCCTGGTCCCATCCGTAGATCCGTCATCCGATATCAGTATCCGAATCCCCGGCACGCCCTGCGCCAGAATCGAATCCAGCTGCTCCCCGATATATACCGCCCCCTGAAAAGAAGCCAGCAGCACCTCAATCTGTGGTTTTATCAGATTTTCTTTTCCTTCTGGCCTCCTGGCCGCTGTTCCTCTGGCCTCTGTCCTTTTGGCCTCTGTCCTTCCTGTATCCGTTTCCTTTTCCTGCCCCTGCCTTCGCGCCTCGATTGCCTTCATTCCGAAATTCCGGCTGATCAGGCGGCGGACCGGCGGGCACACCACGGTTGCATAGTTCATCCCATGATAAGCCAGCATATACCACCGCCGGCCTTCTTCTTTTGGCTGCCCCGCCCAGGGAGTCCGGGCAAGGGCCAACTCATAAGCACGCCGGTAATGATTTCGGTTTCCTGCGATCCAGGGCCGCTCATCCCCTGCGTAATGAATCACTGCCGGATGCTTCTTTGCCTGCATAAATGCCTTTTTGCCGACAGCCTGGTATGTCCTGGAGCAGCGCACCAGCTCCCGGTAAGAAAAATACCGATAATTTGTAAAAAAATTATACTGCGGCGGAAGGAAAAAAATCTCCCCCTTTAAAGCCCCGTTGATCGTGTCCTGATCACAGGCAAAAAGACTCCCGTTCTTTTCCCGGTAAAAATCAAGCAGCCTCCCTTCCGCCCCGCTTTCTCTCCACCGCTTCAAGTCAATCAGCAAGACGCCGGAATTCACATACGCATCCTGCTCTCCCAGGCCAATCTCCTGTTTCACTGCCTGATAAATGGTAGGTTCCCTGACCGCTCCCAGGATATTCCCCCGCAGGTCCATGCGCCAAAGCTTTCCCAAAGGCTGTGCGATCACTGTATCGCAGTCCAGATACAGTGCCCTCTTTACATTTTCCGGCAAAAGCCGCCCCACAAACAGCCGCCCCATGGCGCTGATATCAAATCCCCGGGTGTCCACGCCAAAATCAAACTGCTCCCGGATATTGCCCAGCTCCCGCCAGCAAATCTCCCGGCCATACTGTCCGGCCATATCCTCAAGAAGCTTCCTGCTCCTTTTGGTAATCCCAATGGCAAGAACATAGACCGCAAGATGCTTTTCTCTCTTGTTCTTTTCAAACAGTGAGACCATGGAAGCCGCCATATGCTTCACATATTTTTCATTTGACGCATAAACGACATTCATGAAGCCCTCCTACATTCCATACTTCCTGATCCGCCCCAGCGCGGAGGCAATCACCTTGTCCATATCATAATACTTGTATTCCGCCAGCCGGCCGCCAAAAATCACGTTCTTCTCCTGTTCTGCCAGCCGGGCATACTCCTGATACAATCTCTGGTTCTTCTCATCATTGACCGTATAATAGGCCTCCATGCCTTCCTCCCAGTCCGCCGGATATTCCCGTGTAATCACCGTCTTGGACTGCGTACCGAATTCAAAATGCTTATGTTCGATAATCCGCGTATAAGGAACCTCCCGATCCGTATAATTGACCACCGCGACTCCCTGATAATTGTCGGTATCCAGTATCTCTGTCTCAAACCGCAGGCTCCGGTATTCCAGCTTACCAAATTGATATCCGAAATAGGCATCGATCGCCCCGGTATAGACGATCGTCTCTCCCAGCTTATCATAATAAGCCCTGTTCTGCAGGTAATCGACCTCCGTATGAATCGTACAATCTTCAAAAAGCTTGTCTATGATTACATTATACCCGCCAATGGGAATCCCCTGATAGCGGTCGTTAAAATAATTGTTATCGTAGGTGAAACGCACCGGCAGACGTTTAATGATAAATGCCGGCAGATCCCGGCAATCCCGCCCCCACTGTTTTTCCGTATATCCCTTTACCAGCTTTTTATAAATATCCGTGCCCACCAGGCGGATCGCCTGCTCTTCAAGGTTTTTCGGCTCTCCCGTCACCGTCCGTCTCTGTTTGTCTATGATTGTTCTGGCTTCCTCAGGCGTGCTGATCCCCCACATCTTGCTGAAGGTGTTCATATTAAAGGGCATATTATACATTTCCCCGCGGTAGTTGGCCACCGGGCTATTGGTATAGCGGTTGAATTCCGCCAGTCCATTGACGTAATCCCACACCTCCCGGTCACTCGTATGAAAAATGTGCGCCCCATACTTATGCACATGAATCCCTTCTACATCTTCACAATAGATATTCCCGCCAATATGTTTCCTTTTTTCCACTACCAGGCACTTCCGGCCGCGCTTACGGGCCTCGTTTGCCCAGACTCCTGCATACAGTCCGCTTCCGACCAGTACATAATCATATTTCTTCATTATGAGTCTCCCTGTCTTCTTATATTTCCTGTTTTTTTCTGTCTGCCTTCTGTCCGTTTTCTCCTGTTTCTTGATTCTATCACACTGTTGTGAATTTTTCCAGTCCCGAGTCTTAATTCAAAAGGCAGCATTCAGAAGGCAGATTCGGACAGATCTTCTTATTAAGAGTTTCAAAAGGTACGCTCTCTTTATAAAAGGAAGGCAATCCTACTGTAAAAAATAATAATTTCAAGCTAAACATAGCATATTTACATCAATTCTCATATCTTTCCCCTTTACAAAAGCCATTTGATATGTTCTGCTCAATTTCATATAGTGTTACTAGTGACTCATTTACTTTCAGCCAAATGACGCAGAATGAATTTTCAGTCTGCAAGGCGGCG
>CAMSTY010000051.1 GCA_947063875.1 uncultured bacterium | reverse complement strand
GGCAGAAACTAAACCGATTAAAGGAACTGTCAAAAATGTATGCCCTCTTTGCGCCGATCCAAGCCACCTATAAGGAGAGCCAGTCACTCAAAGGACTTGCTAAGATGAAATACGATAGGGAGCATAAGGACAGTTTATCGAAGCACCCCGAATTAAAGGAGCGTATGCAGAGCCTTTTACAGAATGGCGAGAAGATAACGCCGAAACAGTGGAAAGCTGAGATACGGTCTTTGCAATCTGAATATGACAGTATTGGTAAAGAGCAGACCAAGACCGCCACAGAATTAGCTTATGCCGAGGTAATCAGCTACAACAAAAAGAACCTTGAGAGGGAGCTTCAGAACGAGCACCGACAGCATAACAGGCAACAGAGCAGGACTAAGCGGAGGGAGGAAGAATTGAAGTAGGAAAATTTCACGAAAAATTCAGTTTTCAAAAGATATTCTCTGATGTATAATAAAAATGGCGAAAGAAGGTGATATTTTGAGTACAACAGAGCAGACACATCAACAGGACTTAGAACGTCTGAAAGCACTCCGATATATGGACGATGATTTTATGACTGTCTGCCTTGCAGATAATTTTGAGGGTGTGGAACTGATACTACGGATTGTTTTAGGGCAAGAAGATATAAAAATCAAATCGATTAGGACACAAGAGCCGTTGAAGAATTTGCAGGGGCGTTCTGCTATTTTAGATGTTCATGCAATAGATAGCACTAAGAAAGAGTTTGACGTAGAAATTCAAAGGTCAGATGCAGGAGCAGGCGCAAAAAGGGCAAGGCACAACAGTAGTTTATTAGATGCACATATATTAAAATCCGGAGATGATACAGAAGATATTCCCGACAGTTATGTTATTTTTATTACAGAGAATGATGTTATGGGAAAAAACCAAGCCATATATCATATACAACGGTATGTGGAATTCAACGAAGGAAATGAATTGTTTGGTGATGGTTCGCATATCATATATGTTAATGGGAAATATAGGGGCAATGATGAAGTTGGTAAGCTAATGCATGATTTTGCGTGCACTAACCCCGATGATATGAACTATGAAACGCTTGCTAAAAGGGCACGATATTTTAAGCAAGACGAGAAAGGAGTTGCTATCATGTGTAAAATTATGGAAGATATGAGAAATGAAGCGGCAAGGGAAGCGGTTAGGAAAACAACAAAAGAAAATGCACGCAGACTTTTGAAATTAGGAAAAATAAGAATTGATGAAGTATCTGATTGTTTTCCTGATTTGCTTGAAAGTGATGTAAAAGAATTAGAAGCCGAGGTTATGCAGTTAGCATAATCAGAGAAATAATTTAATATCAATAAAACAGCGTAAAGGCGCATGGAACAGTAAATTGTAAACCATGCGTCTTTTTTACGCCCAAAAGCAAAAGGAACATGAGCGACAACATTCAGACCAACACCACAGGGCGATTAACGCCCTGTTTACAACAAAAGATTGATAAAACAAGATATTTAGTCGAGGTACATTTTTCTGATACGAGTACCCAAAGTGTAGAGGATAAGCTAAAACGTGTCATTCTCCACGACTTAGAGCATGGGAAACAAGGCAGACCAAGAAAAAGTGATCAAAAATGATGAATACGTCCTTGACAAGTAGCAACAGGTGGTGCAGAATTGTTTTTTTTGAAGCATTGTTTTGTCCATCCTTTTTGTTTATTCATGTAATGCAGCAAACGGTAATAATTCTAACACATATCAGAGAGAAAAGAGAGAAAAGCAGCAGTTTTTTCTTTACAAACGAAACCAGAAATCGTATACTGAGGTGGGGTCATAAGTCAGGACGATCAAACAACGCCGCACTAACCGGCGGGAGGGGAGAATGATGAATTATGGAGCGGATGAAGAATCTGGCTTATTATAATGGAAAGATTACGGCGATTGAGGATATGATGATACCGGCCAATGACCGGGGCTTTTATTTTGGAGACGGTATCTATGAGGTGGCGATGGTATTTAACGGTAAGATTTTTGCCCTGGAGGACCATCTGGACAGGATGGAAAGCAGTGCGGCTTTGGTGAGGATCGATCTGCCGGCTCCCAAGGAAGAGATCGGCAAGCTGCTGGTGGAACTGATAGAGAAGGTGGACAGTCCTCATCAGTTTTTATACTGGCAGATTACCCGGGGCACCTCTCCAAGGAATCATCTGTTTCCGGATGCCAAGGCGGTTGCCAGCAATCTTTACGTGTACAGCAAACCCTGGAAGGGAGTAGAGATTTCGGATGAATACCGCCTGCTCAGCGTGGAGGATACCCGTTTCCTCCATTGTAATATCAAGACCTTGAACCTGCTTCCCAATGTGATGGCGGCTCAGAAGGCCAAGGAGGCGGGATGTAATGAGGCTATATTTGTCCGTGACGGGTATGTGACGGAGGGGTCTCATTCCAACATTTCCATAATCAAGAACGGGATGTTTATCACGCATCCCCTGGATCATCTGATTCTTCCCGGCACGGAGCAAAAGCATATGCTGAGGTATTGCGAGGAATTGGGAATTCCAGTGGAGGAGCGGGCATTTACCCTGGAGGAAATGGCTAAGGCGGATGAGATCATCGTGTCCAGCACCAGCCATCCCAGCATGCGGGCCATGGAGTTGGATGGAGAGGATGTGGGGATGAAGAATCCGGAGATTGTGGCGAAGCTGCGAGAGAAATATATGCAGGAGATTGGAATGTAAAGTTCCGGAAGACGAGAAAAATGCTTTGGGCAGAGAGGAAAGGAAAAGCGGGATTGCCCGGCTGTGAAAGAGGGTGTTTGCAAAAGTGAAGAAAGAGAACGGCATCAGAAAAAGATTAAGAAACCAGATGGTTTTGGCGGTTATCGGAGCGGGGGTTCTTCTGGGGATTTCCGGCTGCTCGGCTATAGGAGGAAAATCCCCCTATCCGGAGGTGGAGCAGTATTTAAAAAACAGATACGGCGGCAAATTTGAAATTGAAGAGGTGGCGGAAAACGGAACGCCGGTTTATTATCAGGTGGTTCAAAAGGATGGGGAAAAGCTGGAATTTGAGGTATTTCCCGTAGGGGAGGAATACACCAACAAGGGTTTTGACGATACCTGCCCGGTGGCATTTGTGATGAAAAAGGCAGAGGATATGGGACTTGTGCTGGAGCCGGGGACCGAGGAAAAGGAACTGGTGGCCACGGTGGACGGCTATGGGGAGATTGAGGAACTGGCGGATAAGCTGGCCCAGATAGCAAAAGCTTATGAGGAGGCCGGGCTTCCGGCCAGATTTACCACCGGCACGGTGGGGGATGGCTGGAACAGCGCCAATATCCGGGTGGAGATCCGGGGTTTTTCGCCGGAGGGTTATCACCCCGGGGTTATCCGTATCCCTGACAGCGTGACCGGGTTCCATGACAAGGAGTCGATGGAGCAGTATCTGGAGCAGAATTATCTGATCTATCTGGACCGGTATTATGCGGGAGAAATTCCGGCTGACGTGCCGGAGGAGGCGTTTGAGGCGGTGCGGAAGGAAGAAAAAGGACTTACGGTGTTTTCCGGGGAAAGGGCGACGGAATATCCGTATCTTGAACGCAATCAGCTTTATTTCGGGCAGGCGTACCGTCTGGCGTGTGAGGAGGGCTGGGAGCCTCAGGCAGGGGAAAACAGCTTTACCCTGGCAAAAGGAGAGGAAAGCTATCAGTTTGAACTGGTGTTTGAGGAAAATGAGGACCTTTCAAAAGAACGGGAGGAATTTCGGTATTCCGGAGACTGGACGCCCAGGGGCCATGCCATTGACAAAAAGCCGGCGGTTTATTGGCGTCAGGTCGGTACGGAGGAAAGAACATTGGCTGCCCCGGAGCCTTCCGCAAGCGAGGGGAGCATTTCAGCGGAAATCCTGGAGCAGATTACGGGAACGGAGATTGAATATGGCCTGGAACTCCAGGCCGCCCAGGAACGCATCCAGGAGATTCAAAAGGAGGCGAAGGAGTATCTTCTTCGTTCCGACCGGAAACAACAGGGAGAGAGCGTTGAGATCGCAGACTGGCGGATTGCCTTAAGCGGGATGGAGCAGGCAAGGCGTCTGGAAACGGACATCATGTATTTTGAGGCTGATGAGGATATGACTTTTTTGCGTTTCCATCTGGATGTGGAGAACCTGGGATCAGAAAAGGAGGTCTTTATCAGACCGGTAGCCGCCTATGAAGACTTACTGACGTATTTGGTAACTTCCGGAGGCCATCGCTATATTCCGGTCAATCTGGTAGGAATGACGGACATGACCAGCATTGCCATAGAGCCGAGAGAAGTGGCAAGCAGCGGCCTGATCTTCCATGTCCGGGAGAGTGTCCTCCAGGAAGACGAGCATATATTCCTGGTGTTTATGGCCAATGGTGAGAGCCGGGTTTTTCAAATCAGGTAACAGGTGTAGCGTTTCTCTGACGAAACAATAAAACAGGACAGATGAGAAGGGAAATGCGGGTAGTGAGGCAGTTCGGCAAGAACTGCCTTTTTTGTTGGCAAAAATGAGAAAATGATATGATAATTTTAAGAAATTTCCTCTTAGGAGGCCGTCCGGATCGGAGGGCAGGGAACGGAAGAGAAGAGGATTTCGCAGGATGATTGTAGTGGATGATGACCGGGAATTATTGAAGGCCTTAAGCGCTATGCTGGAGGAATCTTCCGCAAAGGCGGAGTGCTATGACCATCCGGCCGCGGTATTGTCGCTGCTTCAGAAAAAGAAGGATGAATATGATATGATTTTGACGGATTATCAGATGCCTTCCATCAATGGACTGGAACTGGTGGCCATGGTACGCAGATGGAATCCCCAGATTTATCTGATTTTGATGAGCGGACTGGATTCGGGGCAGTTTGACTGGTATCTGAAAAATAGGATGATTGATGAATTTATTCCGAAGACGGAACTTTTGGGGAGGCTGACAGAGATATTGGAGGACCTGAAGAAACATTGAAAGAAAAGACAGCCGAAAGAGCACAGCCGCCAGACCGCAGGATAGCAGCGGACGGCGGCTGGTTTTCTTTCTTTTTGTGCTGTGCTATTCTATTCTCCGATCATAATCCGGATGATTTCCTCGTTGGTCTGCTGCATTCCGTCTTTTCCCAGCCGGCCGACATTTTTAATCGTCTCTTCCACGCCCTTGGTCACAATCCCGTCGCCGCCGTAGAATTGCTGGCCGCGTTTATACATATTGTAACCCAGAAGTCCGGCATCCACGGCAGAGGCAATCTTGGCGGCACAGGAAGCTTTGGCGCCGTCGCAGACAATCCCGGAGACGATGGCAAGGGAATTGACCACGGTGTGGACGATCTCTTTGAAGCCGCCTCCGCTGAGGTAGGCGATTCCGGCCCCGGCGCCGGACCCGGCATTGACAGCCCCGCAGTAGGCGGAGAGCCTTCCGATCATGGTTTTTTGATGAATGGCGCACAGATTGGACAATGCCAGGGCCCGCAGGGTCTTTTCCTCATCGGCTCCCAGTTCCCGGGCATAGACCAGCACCGGGACCGATACGGTGATGCCCTGGTTGCCGCTGCCGGAATTGATGATAACCGGCAGTTCGCAGCCGTTCATGCGGGCGTCGGAGCCGGCGGCCGCCATGGCTTTTGCCCGGGTCTGAACATCCTGGCCGCAGGAATCTAAAAGGACTTTTCCGATATTGGCGCCGTAATTGCCGTCCATGCCTTCCTGGGCAATCTTCATGTTAAATTCGGCCTGGCGGTTTAAAACTTCCCGGATATCAGCCACATCGACGGTATTGATAAAGTCCCAGATTCCTTTCATATCCAGGAGAGAACGGTCTGTCAGTCCTTCTTCCTTTTCTTCTTCAATGGGCAGATCCAGCAGGACCTGGCCGTTCTTTTCCTTATGTACAATGTTGGTGTGATAGTTGGCGATCCGCACCATACTGCTGTCATTTCCGTGATACAGGGTTACTATAATATCGAAAATGATATGATTGTCAATATGTTCTACCGAAATCGGCACGTGCTCCAGGAATTCACGAATCTGTGTTTCCTGCCGGGAGGTGACACAAGAGATCACTTCCAGCTGTTTGTCGGCGTTCCCGGCTACAATGCCGGCGGCAGCGGCAGCGGCGATTCCCTTGAGATGACCGGTGTTAGGTACGATTACGGATTTTACGTTCTTGATAATGCTGCCGCTGGCGCCTACCTCTACCCGCTCCGGCATATGGCCTAAAAGTTCCCGCGCCGTGGCGGCGGCATAGGCCAGGGCAATCGGTTCGGTACATCCCATGGCGGGAATCAGTTCTTCCTTCAGGATATCAATATAAGCCTGATATCGAATGTCTGTTTTGTCCATTGTTTTCCTTGTCCTTTCTGAAAATCCATCAGCCCTTGACGGCGCCCTCCATAATGCCTGCCTTCTGGAACTTTTCCAGGATCAGATACAGTACAATAATCGGGATAATGACCAGCGTGGTTCCTGCCAGGATCACGGGCCAGGGAGTGGAAAGGCCTTCGCTGACCGGAAGCAGGGAGATGGTGACCATCAGTGTGTATTTCGCCTGCTTTCTCAGATACAGCAGGGGCCAGAAGAAATCGTTCCAGCGGGCGATCAGGGTGATGGCGCCCCAGGAAGCCATGGCCGGTTTGATGACCGGAAGGATGACCTTCATAAAAATGCCAAAATCACTGCAGCCGTCGATCCTGGCCGCCTCCACCAGTTCATCCGGAACATCGGCAATGTACTGGTTCATATAGAAGATTCCCACTGCGGTGGCGATTCGCGGCACCACCAGCGACCACAGGCTGTTGATCAGTCCCACTTTTCTCATGATGATAAACAGGGGAACCGAACCTACCTCCGGCGGAACCAGCATAGTGGCGATGACAAAGTAGAACAGGAAGGTTCTGCCCGGGAACCGGTATTTGGCAAAGGCAAAGCCTGCCAGAGCACAGAAAAACAGGGAGGTTATGGTTCCCATAATAGTGGTGAACACACTGTTGAAGGTGTTTTGCCACACCGGAATCATTTCAAACAGCCGGCGGAAGTTGGCCAGGGTTGGATGTTCCACAACGATGGAATGAAAGCCGGTAATACTCTCAGAGGTGCTTTTGATAGAAATCAGGCACATCCAGACAATAGGAAACAGGCAGATCAGGGTGATAAAAATAAGCAGTCCGTAGACAGCAACGGAAGAAATCATTTTGTTGCGGTTCATAGGCTTTCTCCTTTCCTACAGTTCACCCTGTCTGCGGCGAACCGCAAACTGAATGACAGAAATCACCATCAGAATCAGGATAAGCACAACGCCGATGGCAGAGGCATATCCCATGTTGAATACGTTGAAGCCGGATTCGTACATGTACTGGAACAGGGAGGAGTTGGAGGTTCCCGGTCCCGGAAGGATGTAGGATTCATTAAACAATTTCCACATATCCACGGTGAGGGTAACAGAGCAGAAAAACAGGATGTTTTTCAGGGAGGGCAGGGTGATGAACCAGAACTGCTGGGCAGCATTGGCGCCGTCCACTGTGGCTGCTTCGTAGTAATCCTTGGATATGTTCAAGAGGCCGGACAGTAGAATCATGGTAAACCATGGAGTGTACCGCCATACATTCAGGATGATGACCGGAATCTTGGAAAAGGTGGTGCTGGTAAGCCAGGGAACCTTCGGGCCTCCTGCCAGGGAAACCACTTCATTGACTAGTCCTACATTTTCATCGAACAGCATTCGGAAGATCAGGCCCATGGCGATGGCGGCGCAGATATTGGGCAGGAAAGTTGCTGTCTTGAAAAATGCCCGGGCCGAATCCTTTCGCAGATAGCGGCTGTTCAGCAGGCAGGCGATGAGAAGAGCGCAGCATATGATTAAGATCAGTCCGGAAATCCAGTAGACAACCGTGTTGCCCAAAGACTCCCAAAACATGTCGTCCACTGCCATTTTCTGATAATTTCCAAAACCGCAAAATTCCGGGGAACCGATCCCTTTCCAGTCCGTCAGGCTGATGTAAACGGTCCAGATTGTAGGAATCAGCTGGAATACGAAAAACAGTATAAAAAACGGAAGTATAAATAAATAGGGGGCTTTGTATTTTTTTAATGTCCGTAGCATGACATCCCTCCTTAAAAAATCGTCTTATCAATGCCGATTGGTACAAATGAGGGATGGGGGAAGCCTGCAGAAACTGGCTCTGCAGGCCATCCGCCATCCCGGCTGTATGAAACAGGGCAGGACTGCCGGCTGAAGATGATCCGGTAAACCGGCAAACGGGTATGTTACTGAATTACATCAGCTTTTCCGATTTTGGCTTTCAGGTTCTTATCCATGTTGGCGATTGCGTCCTCCATGGACTGGTTGCCGGCAACGTATTTCTCCAGTTCGGCAGAGATGATCTCATCAGCCTCTGCATCCTGAGGAGTCACTGCCAGATTGTCGGCGCCGTTGGAGAGGCATTTACCCTCCATCTCACGGAAGGACATTCCGCCGTAGTATTCGGACGGTTCCTTCCAGAAAGGATCTTCCAGCATTTCGATGGAAACCGGGTTGGAGTAAGGGGCATTCTGTGCTTCCATGGAATTGACCCATTCTTCTTTCGCTTCAATATCGAAGGTGAAGTCATACCACATCATGCGGAACAGTTCGGAATAGGGATTGTCGCCTTTTTCGATAATGCCCATGTACTGGGAAACCGGTGCGCCGGCTTTGCCTACTCCCTCAAATTCCGGTGCGGACATGACCCTCCACTGGCCCTTGGTGGCTTCACAATTCTGTCTCATAAATTCATCCCAGAAGGCGCCGATCAGGAAGGTGGCGACCTTCTGATTGTTGATGGCGTCGTACAGAGCCGGTTCCATGATGGTGGTCTTCATCAGAAGGCCTTCGTTGTTCATGGTGTCGATGGCGCCCAGAGCCTTCTTTGTGCCCTCGTCGTTTCCGATGACCACTTCCCCGTTATCATCCCAGATTTTTGCGCCGGCAGAGGGCATCAGGCCCCGGCGGCCCCAGTATCTCCAGGTCTTGCTGGTGGGATCGATGTAGGAGAGATAGACTTCGCCGTTGCTCTTTTCTTTCAGCTGGCGTCCGGCTTCGATATAACCCTCCATGGTGGACATCATCTCCGGGTCAATCTCATACCGGTCAAAGATTTCCTTGTTGTAGAAAAGAACCTGGGGGCGGACAGAGTCCGGAAGAGCATAAATCTTTCCGTCAATAGTAGCATCCTTGGTGGCGTTGTCTACCATCTTGTCTAAAAGAGGAGTGAGATATTCGGTCTCGTCTTTTAAAAGTCCGGCTTTGGCCAGGTCCATGATGGTTACCGGGTCCAGCATGGCGGCGTCCGGCAGATCATCGGTGGCGCCGGAGAGAGCGGTCATGGTGATCTTTTCGCGGATATCGGCGGTTCCTTCTGTCTGTACGAATTCAATCTTCACATCCGGAGCGATGTCCCGGTGATTCTCCAGCCAGGTCTCAAAATACTGCTGGCGGTATTGGGGGTTGCCCATGGCATAAACCGTAAGGGTGCCTGCAGGGTAAACGGTGCCGGAGGCAGCCGGCTGTTCGCCGCCGCCGGCGTTGCCCTGGTCGGCAGCGCCGCCCTGGCCTCCGGCCGAGGCAGTGGTGGCGGCCGGTGCGTTGTCATTGCTGCCTGAGCAGGCGGCAAGGCTTGTGGCAGTCAGGGTTGCGGCAAGTAGGATCGCAATTTTTTTCTTCATAATAGATTTCCTCCTTCATTAAAAATGTGCTTTTAAATATTTGCAGCTGGGCCGTCCGCTTAGTCGCGTGCCGCTTCCACGGCCGCTCTGAGCAGTTCCATATCCTGCTCGGTAGCCAGGGTGCAGTCGGCACCCAGGATAAATCCGGTTCTGCCAAACTGGGAAATCACTTGATGTACTTCCTCACGGACCGCCTCTTTCGGCCCGTCAACCAGTACGCCGTGACGGTTGGGAAGTCCGCCCATAATGGCCTTGCCCGGAAACATCTTTCTTCCTTCCTCGAGGGAGAAGGGGACTTCATATACTCCCCAGTTGACCACATCCGTGTAAGCGCCGTAATCACGGTAGCGGTCCATGTTCAGCTGATCCTTGCAGATATGCAAAAAGCAGTATCCGCCGGCTTCCTTAACGCTCTTCATAATCTGCAGGTCGAAAGGTTTGATATACTGTTCAAACTCTTCGTCTGTGAAGAATCTTCTCTCCCCGCCCAGAGCCGCGTAATAGATGCCGTCCACACCCAGGCGGATATATTCCCTGGCAAGGTCGCACATGACGTTGGCAATCCGCTGCATTCCGGCCAGCACGGTGTCTTTGTCTTCATGGAGCAGCCGGCAAAGCTTCTCCCGCACGCCGTCGTAGGTATAGTCAGGAGCCATCTTCTCAAGCGGGTGGATGGAGGAGGCGGTGATACCGTGGAGAGTGCCCAGGGTGAAGGCGCTTCTGTCGCAGCGTTCGAGAATCTTCTTTACAAGGGTGATCTGGTCCTGCATGAAGGAATCTTCCAGAGTCATCTCCCGCACCATCTGATAGTCGCTGCCGTGGTGGATTTCCCCCATATAGGGGACCTGGTTCTCATTCATAATTTTGAGGATAT
This sequence comes from uncultured bacterium, assembly GCA_947063875.1. GTDB lineage: Bacteria > Bacillota > Clostridia > Lachnospirales > Lachnospiraceae > Brotaphodocola. Next base: position 14,927 of record CAMSTY010000051.1, on the reverse strand, counting down.
CGGTATCGCTTTCCTCAAAAAAGCGGATATGGGCATCTACGGCGGCGTCTCCGAAAGCAACCTCCATCGGAAAATGAAGGGAGAAGCCGCTGGGAATCTTGTCCGGTTCCCTTCCCTCAATGGCAGCAATTACACGTTCTTTCTTTGTCATAGTGAACCTCCTTTTTTTGTTAGATTAATAATATTTGTAATCATATCAGTAATCTTATTAATGTTGATTATAACATATTACAAGGGTTTGTCAATACTTTTTTTGTTGAATTTTGTCATTATTTTATTGTGATAGCGGGGAAATTGATGGATATTATGAAAAATCGGCAAAAGATATGACTGGCGCAGCCTGCCGGATTCTTTGCAACAAAAAAACACATGGGCGGGAAATGCCGGTGTGTTCTTTTTTGATATTTTGCAGGGATGGAAAACAAGAAGCGGTTTACAACCCGATAGGATCTCAGAGAAAGAAGCTTTCCTGAATCTGATTTTTTACATTCAGGATATCTTTTTGAAGCATGGAAACTGCCTTTTCGACATTCCGCTCTTCCAATGCGTCGATGGTAGCCCGGTGGAAATAACCGTTGGATTCTTTATTCCTGTTCCACGCATTATGAAAATATTGCGCGGTGTACTGGCGGGACTTCATCAGGGCCCGTTCGATGGTATCGCACAGGTAGGCGTTTCCGCCAAGTTCGCAAAGCTTGATGTGAAAATCGGTGTTCCGATCCCAGTTGGTTGCAACCTGGTGATCTTCATCCAGATTGACGATGGTTTCCAGGTGTTTTAGCATCTTCAGTTCTTCGCTAGTAATCCGGGGCGCAAGCCTTCTCAGATTGGCGCTTTCCAAGTCAATCCTTACCTCCAGCAGGTCCAGGATTTCCTTGATGGAGATCTGTACGATCTGATAACCTACCCGGGGGATGCTTTTTAGGACGCCGTCTTTGCATAATTCGATCAATGCTTCCCGGACCGGGGATTTGCTCATGGAGTAACGTTCCACGATTTCTCCTTCGGTGATAATGGCATTTGCTTTGTAGGTCCCTTCTTCAATGTCGCGGTAAATGCCTTCCACTGCCGTTTCTTTTAATGTTTTTTTTCCCTTCATCTTTTACCTCGCCGTCTCTGAGATCGCCCGTGCATGATGATCCTGTACGGAGCAGTGTTGTCTGATATCTGTGAAGCTTTTTTTCTGTGAGTTAGCATATCATAAGCGGAGGATTTTTTCAAGTTTCCTTTCAGCGGGTATGTTTGATGACGGCAGAACGGTTGCTTTTTGAATGTGGCAAAAGAAGTTTTTGTGTTTGCTTAGGTAAAGAAGGACGGGGAAGAGATTTTGTGATAAAATAGAGGAATTCATGGGATGGCTATGACATTGTATTATAGTGCGGAGGAAAAGATGACAAAACATGACAGAATTGCAGGAGGCCTGTACGGCCTTCTGATCGGAGACGCTCTGGGAGTTCCTTATGAGTTTTATCCGGCGGAGGAGTTGCCGTGTTATGAGGAGATTGAGATGGTTCCGCCGGCAGGATTTCGGAGGTCTCATTCCACTGTGAAGCCAGGAACCTGGTCGGATGACGGGGCGCAGGCCCTTTGCCTGCTTGACATTCTGCAAAAGCAGAAAAAATTTTCCCTGAAGGATTTTTCCGATGCCCTTTCTTCCTGGTATGAGAACGGGCTGTGGGCCGTGGATGGGGTGGTGTTTGACGTGGGGATTCAGACCGCCAACGGGCTGCGTGCCTATAAAAAAGGCCTGCCGCCGGAAAAATGCGGCCTGCTTAATCCGGATGGAAAGGGAAATGGGGCATTGATGCGGGTTTTGCCGCTGGTGTTGTGGCACAATGGGTTTGAAGAGGAAGGGAGCGGGGAGCGAGGGCGGAGCCGAATATGGAAGGGGAGCCGGGAAAAAGCGCTGGTGCTGGATGCTCACGAACAATGCCTGGTCACTCATGGCCATATATGCAATCAGGTCTGCTGTGCCCTGTACTGCCTGGTGGCCCAGGCGCTGTTGGATGGAAGGGGAATTACTGATGCGATTGAGGACGGGGTGAGGATTCTGCGCGGAATTTACAGGGATATGCCGGAGTATGAGCAGGAATTGGAGTGGAGCGTAAGACCGGATTTGCCATGGGAGGGTGGAGGGAGTGGTTATGTGGTGGATTGCCTGCGCAGCGCATTTATGGTGCTTGAGCAGACCTCAAGCTATGAGGAGGCGGTGAAGCGGGCCGTTTTGCTGGGAAATGATACGGATACTACTGCCTGCGTGGCCGGGGGACTGGCAGGGATTTATTATGGGCGGCAGGGGATTCCTGAGCGATGGATTTCCATGCTGAGGGGGCGGGAGAAGGTGGAGGCCCTGCTGGCAGAGATATTATGACGGAAAAGTATTTTGTGGGCGTTGTAAGATTATGTTCTTTACGGAATCACCGCGCGTACCCCACCAGATATTTTACCGCATGGAGAAGTCCGTCTTTTTCAATAGAATCTGTGACAAAATCAGCCTCTGCTTTAATCTGTTCATTACCGTTTCCCATGGCAATGCCGATACCGGCATAGCGAATCATGGGGATATCGTTGTATCCGTCTCCGATGGCGGCGATTTCGTCCCGGGAATACCCATAATGCTGCAGAATTTTTTCGATTCCCAGCTGCTTTGAGCCGCCTTTTGTTGTGATGTCAAAGGCTCCGGATTCATGCCAGCGGGTAATGTCGCACAGAGGCAGGCGGGAGGCAAAAAAGTTCAAGGTCAGGTCATCGCTGTAGGGAACCATCTGATAGATGGGGCGGGTTAATGCCCGCTCCATATGGGGTTCCACCGGGGGGAGTCCTGTGCCGATCCGGGCCTGAAGCCTTTCAAGTTGAGGGGTAATGTGACTGACGTAGATGGCGTTTTTTTCCATAAAGAGCAGGGGAAAACCCAGCTTTTTATGGAGAGTGAGCATGCTCTGTATCTGGGAGGCCGGGATGGGATTTTCGTAGATTATAGAGCCACTGCCATCCAGGCACAGGCTGCCGTTTAAAAGGACATAGCCATCGAAGGCCAGTTGGTCCAGGAGATTTTCTTCCTGGATTTCTATAAGGTGTCTTCCGGTGGCCACAAAACAGCGGATACCCTTGTCTCTTGCCAAAAGGATGGCCTGACAGGTTCCGGGGCGTATTCCTTTTTCTGTAAAATCTCTCAGAGTTCCGTCAATGTCAAAGAAAATAGCTTTTATCATAATGGGATATTTTTCCTTTCTGTCAACATTATCATAACTTGATTTTTGCTTTGTCAAGACTATCCCGGAAGGAGGAAAAGCCAATCATAAAGGAGGCAGGGGTATCCATGGGGGAAGGATTCTGACCGGGGGAGCGGGAATTTATAAGGAAGCAAGGAGAGACTGCCTTTTGACCCGTTCCCTTATTTGTTTTAAAAATGCTTCCGGCCCCAGAACCTTTACGACAGGCCCGAAGGATAATACCTGAATCAGAAGCTCCGTCTCCCAGTGCTTGTCATAGTAGATGGTGCAGCGGTAGGTATTGGAATCCTTCAGCCGTTCCACCTGCTTCTGATAGCAGGAGAAGTGGAGCATGGCCCGCTCTAAGGCATTCCGCTCCGTGGTGATTTCCAGAACCAGCGGTTCCTTGCAGAGGGCATGGTCCAGAAGAGGGTCCACATCAGGCGAAATGGGGCAAATATGGCCGGTGTCTTTGACAGAAAGAATCCTTGCCACATTTAATACATCCATCCGTTTTTTGCCGTCTTTGCGGATGGACATGGCGTAGAGGCGGAATTTGCCGTCCCGCTGGCCGTATTCCAGGCGGCACGGCAGCCAGCTGTGGGTCAGGATATTTTCCTTCCGGGAAAGGTAGGAGACGGACAAAACATGCCGGCCGCGGACGGCGGCAAGGATAGTCCGCATATGTTCCCGGTACATGACAGAGGAAAAGGGGTCATGGTCCCCATATTGGTCAAAAAGGCAGAAATCAAAAGTGCGGTAGAGGGGCGGAATGCCAGAGAGCAGTTCCTCTAATAAAGCCAGTTCCTTATCGGTGAAAAACAGACGGAAACGGGAATCCGACATCAGCGCCTTCAGCCAGGATTTCTGCAGCCGGGTGAGAGGCTGGGGGAACAGGGGATTTCTTAAAAGGGAGATATAAGTGTCAGAGGAAGTTTTCTCCAGAAAGGGCCAGTCTCCCTGAATCAGCCGGGGGATAAGGGCGAGGGCGCTTTCATCGTAGCCGTATTCCCGCACCAGATCCTCGATCCGGCGGCGGGTCAGGGGATGGCGGGCGGCTTCCTCAAGAATTCTGGCAACCACCTGGTAGTAGCAGGTATAAAGTTCGGAAAACAGTGAAAAATCCTGATTTTTTGTGGCGGTCATGGTGTTTCTCCATCCTTGCTTTTAACGGGATATAATCGTTTGGGTTGCCTGGGATTTTCAGTGTAAATAATAGGCGGCCATCAGCTTCATGTCATCCAGGAACCTTTTTTCCACGGCGGGGTTGGTACAGAAAAAGGAGCGGATTCTTCCGGTGAAGCTTTTGGCCCAGAAAAGGAACTCGGCGGCGTCTGTGCAGAGGCGGGTGTATTCATATACGCCAGGCTCCAATCGCCGGATGGCGCCGCCCCGGCCTTCCCTCTCCAGCCGGTTCAGGATATAAATTTCCTCCGGCTCCTCCAGACAGATTTCCATGGTAACGGTTTCCAGCTGCCGTCTTTGCGGACTTTCGAAGGATACGCCCCACACATGGGGAAAGTTGTTCTCAAAGTCCTTCAGGTAGGTGCCGTAGTTCTCTTCCGGATTCAAAAATTCCACATCCTGGATGGAATCAAGGCGAAAGGTGGAAAGGCGGCGGGTGCTTTCCAGCCGGGCGCAGAGATACCTCCGGCCGGTTTGGGCGCTGGTGAGAATTTTCAAAGGCGTGACGGCCCGGATGCAGATGCGGCGGCTTTTGGTGCTTTTTACCGTAATGCGAATCCGGCATTTCTGTTCCATGGCATGAAGGAGGGACAGCAGGATCTCGTCCTCCAGGGTGTGAATCAGGTAATCGCTGCGGAATCGGAAATATTCGTTTTTTTTGTTCCAGAAATCCAGGATGGCGCTGCCGATAAAGCCAAAGGGGGCGACTCCCTGGAAAAAGCTGACGCATAGCCACAGCGCCGGAAACAAGTCCGGATGGGTGCGGGGGATAGCAGGAATACCGCTGTACAGGTACTGCTTTCCCTCTTTTTTGCGTGTGATCAGGCCTTCCTTTTCCAGGAAAGCCAGTTTCCGGCGGATGGTCTGGGTGTCGAAAAGGCGGCGGTACGTTTCCTGGATTTCGTCGGCAATATGTTCCAGGCTTCGGGGCCGGCCGTCGGCAAGCAGGTCGGATAAGAGAAAGCGCAGGGAAATGTCATTATCGGTAAAGGTTTTGGATTTCCAGGCCTGATACAGGGGATTGACGGCCATACGGCTGGAGTCCAGGGTGAGAAATACGGATTTTTTGTGGCCGCTCTGGTCGGTGCGTATGTAGTCGGAAAACCAGCTTTCCATGCGGCGGCGGTGGTTGTCATAGGTGCGGCCGCTTTTTTCCCGAAAGTCCTCCCGTGTTTTGAAGCCGTAGACGTAGAAATCCCGGACATAGGAGCGTATCTTGTCAAATTGTTTGATGAGTTCTTTGTATTCGGACATGGTTTTGGATTCCCCTTGGCTTATGTCGGATTTTCTGCTTTCCAGTATACAAAAAAGTGTTTCTAAAAACAATAAAAACTTCGCAGTGTTTTTGAAATGATAAATTCCCGCCGCCATGATAGGATAAAGACACCGAAGAGGTAACGGGTTCCGGCTTACAGTCATGGCATTTGAACCAGACGGTGCCGCTGCGCTGCAGTACGGTATGCCGCCGGGGACCGAAAGAAGCTGCGGCAGTGAAGAAAATTGTTGCAGACAAGACGCTCAGTTAGGGACTGAAGATTGTCAAAAACCTGATCTACGTGGGTTCGAATCCCACCGGTGAAAACCGTTGCTTAGTGGCCGAAAGCGATCAAATGACACCTGTCAAGTGTCTCAAGGAAGGAGGAAGACGTGGAATTTGCCGGCGGGTCCTGGTTACGAAGGAAGCAGAAAAATGCGCAGGGGCACATTTTTCCGGGGACGGAAGGAAGCAGGGCCCGCAGCAGGAGGCTTGCCTGTATCGCCAAATAAGGCAGGAAATGGTGGTGTCCCATAGCCCGGGACGTTTTTGAAAGACGGGAAGCCGGATATCAGCTGACTTTGCCGGATGGATGGTCCGCAAAGCTTTCTGCGGCAGATTCCAGGTTGGAATCTTGATTGGTAAAATGATCCTGGAGGGTATGTTTTGGAAAAAGGAGGGGAAGAATATGAAAATTCAAATTAATCAGAACCAGTGCGGATTTTTGTTAAAGGATGGATGCTTTGTGAAGACGCTTTACAGCGGAATCCACCGATACATAAAGGCTATGGGCTACGAGGTGGTGGTGGAGGAGATGGAGGGGCTTGTGGGATTTGACAAGGTGCCCCAGGAAGTCTTGCTGGAGCAGGATGAGGCATTTGCGGGAAAGGTGCTTCGTGTCATGATTCCCGAGGGACATATCGGAATCATGAAGGAAAATGGGGTGGCGAGAAAGATTTTGACAGAGGCGGAGTATCTGTATTGGAATGTGTGGAACCGGTACAGCGTGGAACTTCTGGACATGAGGGAGCCGGAGGCCGCCAATCAGGTCAACAAGGCATACCTGGCTCAGATCCCTACGAAATATTATAAAAAGATTGAGATCCAGCCGGGGGAACTGGGGATTCTCTATTATGATAACCAGGTGGTGCGGGAGTTGGGGACGGGAACCTATTATTACTGGGTGTACTCCAGGGATGTGCTTTGCCGGATTGTGGATTTGAAGACAAAGCCGCTGGAGATTTCCGGACAGGAGATTCTGACGGCAGACCGGATTGGGATAAGGATCAATCTTATGTGCACCTACAAGGTAGTGGACCCCAGAACCATGATCGAGACGATCAAGAACCTGGAAAATCATGTCTATGCCTGTGTGCAGCTGGTGATTCGGGAGTATGTGGGAAGGTACCGGCTGGATGAACTTTTGCAGCAGAAGGAGGAAATCTCCCGGTTTATTTTCAAGCGGTTAAAGGAGATAGAAAAAGAATACTGCATTGAGTTTAAAAGCGCGGGCATCAAGGATATCATCCTTCCGGGGGAAATCCGGGATATCATGAATACGGTGCTGGTGGCGGAGCGGAGGGCCCAGGCCAATGTGATCACCAGGAGGGAGGAGGTGGCTTCTACCCGTTCCCTTTTGAATACGGCAAAGCTGATGGATGAAAATAAGACCTTGTATAAGCTAAAGGAGATGGAGTGCCTGGAGAGAATCTGCGCCCAAGTGGGGAATATCCAGGTGGGCGGAGGGGCCCTGCTGGAGCAGTTGAAGGCGTTGGTGGGATGAGAGTGTGAGTCCGGAATCAGGATGGGTTTTGATTCCGGGCTTTTTTAGAATGCGGATAAAAAAGAGGATGCGGTGAAACATGTCCGGGACAAAATGAAATATTATTACAAAAAATAATTTAAATAAAAATATATTGTAATATCATTACATTTATAATATAATACAAACAGTAAGCGTTTATCACCGACAACATAGGATTTCAAGAGGGGAGGGGATTTTGGCGGATAACATAAAACTGAAAATCCGGGAACAATACGGCATGATGAGCCGTGGGGAAAAGAAGATCTCGGATTATATCCTGTCTGATGGGAAGGAATGCCTGGGGATGACTACGATGGAAATTGCGCAAAAAAGCGGAGTTTCCAGCGCCTCCGTGATCCGTTATGTGCAAAAGCTGGGTTTTGACGGATTGGAAAGCTTCAAACTGGCCTTTGCGGCGGCCGGCGCCTGCGACAGTGAATGGAGCATAAAGGACTTGATCGTGTCCCCGGAGGACAGCACGGATGAACTGTGTGAAAAGGTGAGGCATATGGTGATAACGGCCATCGATGATTTTTTTTACCAGATGGACAAGGGTTCTCTGAAAAAAGCCATAGAAGTCCTGAAGAAAAGCCGCCGGATCTACACTCTGGGAATCGGAGCTTCCATGATGCCGGCTTATGATCTGTTCCACAAATTAAAGCGGGCAGATTTTGACAGCCTTTTCAGCCTTGATACGAATATGATGATGGAATTTTTCAATTACATGGACAGCCGGGATGCCGTGGTTGCGTTTTCTTACAGCGGACAGTCAATGGAGATTATCCAGGCTTGTGAGGCGGCGCGGGAACAGAAGGTGACGGTGATCGTGGTCACCAGGAACAGTCCATCGAGACTGCAAGAGACGGCAGACATCTGCCTTTTTGTCCCCAATCAGGAAGAGGTGATGAGGGTCGGAGCCTTCACGTCAACGAACACATCGATGATGATGGCAGACCTTTTGTATCTGGGTATGATTCAGGAAAATCTGGCGGCGATTGAGGTGGAATTGGTGAAAACGAGAAAGCTGGTGGAACGTCTGAAAATAAAAAACCGGGAGGAAAAAGCATATGATAGAAATTGACGGACTGACTACGGAAACAAGCAATGAGGCCACAAAAAATATCGATCAGCTGGATTCCATGGGGATTGTCACGCTGATTAATCAGGAAGATAAAAAGGTTGCGGATGCAATCGAAAAGGAACTGCCTCAGATCGCCAAGGCAGTGGATGCCATTGCAGAACGTTTCCGGGCCGGGGGAAGGATTATTTACTGCGGCGCAGGGACATCCGGGAGGATGGGGGTTCTGGATGCAGTGGAACTGACGCCCACCTACAGTGTGCCGCCCGAAAGGGTGTTCGGCCTTCTGGCGGGGGGAGGGCAAGCCATGTACCGCGCCGTGGAAGGGGCAGAAGACTCCAAAGAACTGGCGGTGGAGGATTTAAAAAGGGTAGTTCTGACGGCTCAGGACTGCGTGATCGGCATTGCCGCCAGCGGCAGGACCCCTTATACCTTGTCGGCACTGGAGTATGCGAATCAGACGGGTGCGCTGAGCGTGTCCATTACCTGCAATCAGGGAAGTGCCATGGCGTCGGCGGCACAGATCTCGATTGCCCCGGTAGTGGGCCCGGAGGCGATCAGCGGTTCTACCCGGATGAAGGCCGGGACGGCTCAGAAAATGATTGCCAATATGATATCTACCGGGGTTATGGTTCGCCTCGGAAAGGTGTATCAGAATTACATGGTTCATGTACAGCCTACGAATGAGAAGCTGGTGGTTCGTTCCTGCCGCATGATTTCCCGGATTACGGGGGCGGACGGGGAAGAGGCGAGAAAGACTCTTGAGAAAGCCGGAATGTGTGTGCCGGAGGCGATCGTCATGCTGCAGTCAGGCTGCGGCAGAGAAAAGGCAAAAGAGGCCCTTGCACAGGCAGAGGGCAGGGTAAGAGAGGCTGTAAGGCTGGCAGAAATGTGATATATTTTGCCGAAGCGGCAGGTGGAAAATAGAGAAAGGAATGAGGGAAAATGAAGAAGCTGTGTTCCTGGAATGTGAACGGGCTGCGGGCCTGTATGAATAAGGGATTTATGGATTTTTTGACAAGGGAGAACCCGGATGTGCTATGTCTGCAGGAGACGAAAATGCAGCCGGAGCAGGCGGATTTTGAGTTTCCGGGATATGAAATTTATTGGAACAGCGCTCAGAAAAAGGGGTATTCCGGCACGGCGACGCTGACCAAGGAGAAGCCTTTGTCCGTATCCTTTGATCTGGGATTGGACCGGCATAATACGGAAGGGCGGACCATTACCCTGGAATATCCGGAGTATTATCTGGTGAATGTCTATGTGCCCAATGCTCAGAATGAGTTGGCCCGTATTGATTACCGGATGGAATGGGAGGATGATTTTCGGGCCTATCTGGGGGAATTAAAGAAGAAAAAGCCGGTGATTGTAACCGGGGATTTCAATGTGGCCAAGGAGGAAATCGATCTGAAAAATCCGAAAAGCAATCGGGGAAACGCGGGCTTTTCCGATGAGGAACGCGGGAAAATGAGAGAACTTCTGGCCTCCGGCTTCGTGGATTCCTTCCGGTATCTGTACCCGGATAAGGAGGAGGCCTACAGCTGGTGGTCCTATCGCTTTAAGGCAAGGGAGCGGAATGCCGGATGGCGGATTGACTATTTCCTGGTGTCCGCCGGATATGAGGAGCACATTGAGGACAGCCTTATTTTTGCGGAGCAGACAGGAAGCGATCACTGTCCGGTGGGGTTGCTTTTGCGGTAAAACAGTACCTTTCAATCGTGATTTTGCCGCGGGCAGGGTCAATAGTGATACCTTGCCCGCTTTCCGATGAGGAATATCCCGGCCACCAGAAGAGCCAGAAATTCGGCTGCCACCATGGAAAACCAGATGCCGTTAAGCGCCCAGACCAGCGGAAGGACAAGCACAGCCACGACCTGGAATACCAGGGTCCGCAACGAGGAGATCAGCGCGGAGGTGAGACCGTCGTTGAGAGCCGTAAAAAAGCTGGAACTGAAGATGGCAAAGCCTGCAAAAAGGAAGGAAAAGGCATAGACGGAAAAGGCGTGGAGAGTCATTTCCAAAAGTTCTTCATCATAGCCGACAAACATCAAAGAGAGTGGTTTTGCCAACAGCAGAGAGGAGGTAAGCATCACTGCGGCAAAGACGCTGGTGAGAAGCAGGCTCTTTTTCAGCAGGTTTTTCAGTTCGCCATAATTCCCGGCGCCGTAATGGTATCCGATCACCGGGGACACCCCTACGGAGAAGCCGATATAGGTGGCAAGAAAGATAAAATTCACATACATCAGCACTCCGTAAGCCGCCACGCCGTCCTCCCCGGCATAGCGCAGAAGCTGGATGTTGTACAGCATGCTGACCAGGGAGGAGGAGATATTGCTCAACAGTTCGGAGGAACCGTTGGTGCAGATCTTGATAAGGGCTTTGCCGTCGAAGGCAGTTTTGGTAAGCCGCAGGAGGCTGTCATTTTTGCGTGCAAAATAGAGCAGGGGAAGGAGGCCTCCCACACATTGTCCGATACCGGTGGCGGCGGCTCCTGGCAGTCCTAAGGGTAGCACTGCCACAAAAAGGGCGTCCAATACGGCGTTGGTAAGGCCGGCGGCAACGGTGATGCCCAGTCCCAGCCGAGGCTTTCCGGCAGTGGCAAAAAGACACTGGAATTCGTACTGGAGGATGGCGGCAGGGGTGGCCAGCAATATGATTCTGCCATAGATGACGCAATTTTCCAAAAGTTCGCCCTCAGCGCCTAAAAAGGCGGCGGCAGGCCGTAAAAACAGGATTCCCAGAATGGTCAGCAGGACGCCTAAAGCCATGGATAGGTAGACCACCATGGAAAAAAGGGAATTCGCCTTCTGGGTGTCACCCCTTCCTAAAGTCAGGGCAATCAGGGCCCCGCCGCCGGTGCCAAGCAGAAAACCTGCACTGCTTAAAATCATCAGGACAGGATAGATAAAATTCAGGGCAGTAAAGCCGGCCTTCCCCACAAAATTGGAAACAAAAAACCCGTCCACCACTCCATAAATGGAAGTGAAAATAAGCATGATAATGGAAGGAAAGGTGAAACGCAGCAGGCGCTTGTAGTCAAAGTGATCGGATAATTGAATAAGATTTGTCTGTTGTTTTTTCATGGTTTTCTCCGTTCCTTATAGATCTTTTGACCTGTCCCGGAGGCCAATGAGAAAGGCCTCGGTCAGTTCCAGGTATTTCTGTACGTCTTTTTCGTCCCAGGAGGCAAATATATCGTTTTCTATTTTGATGACTTTCATGGCGGTCTGCCGGGCCAGCTGCTTTCCGGCTTCGGTCAGACAGACATTTTTGGATTTGGAGCCGGCGGGTTCCAGATATAGGATTTTCTGGGATTCCAGCTTTCGGATGGCTGAGTTGACCGTCTGTTTGCTGAGGCCGGAGCGGCGGCAGATATCCTGGAGAAGGCAGCGGCTTCCATTGTCGCAGATGGTGTACAAGATGGCCATGGCGCTGTCGGAAATTCCCAGCCTGAGGGATATCTCATGGTATACGGCGTCAATTTCGCCAAGCAGGTGATTGCAGCGTTTCATTACTTTTGAAAGATTGTATTCCATGGTTGACCTCCGTTTGGTATGAAATCGTACTAAGGATTATAGTATGATTTCGTACTATTGTCAAGAGGAAGGATATTTTTCTGAAGCTGTCAATCCTTGGACGGCAAATTTTTTGAGACTCATCAGGGAAAGTTGGCGGAATGGATTGCAGAATGTTCTTGCCAAGCGCAAAAAAGGGTGATAAGCTAAAAAACAGATAATTTTGGCACGGCAGGAAAAGCGGTGGGACGTGCGTAAAGATGGAGGAAAAAATGGGTGATAGGAAGCAGGACAATTACAGACGCGGAGTAGTGATGATTATTCTTTCTGCCTTTTGCTTTGCCTGTATGAATGTGATGGTCCGTCTGGCGGGGGATATTCCTTCTGTCCAGAAAAGCTTCTTTCGGAATCTGGTGGCGGCGGGTTTTGCGGGGGTGATTTTGTGGAAGGAGCAGGCGCCTTTGCAGGTAAAGGAGGGGGCAAGGCTGCCTCTGGCTGTCCGGTGCTTTTTCGGAACGATTGGCATTCTCTGCAATTTTTATGCGGTGGACCATCTGCTGGTGGCGGATGCGTCGATTTTGAATAAGCTGTCGCCTTTTTTTGCCATTATTTTTTCGTATTTATTGCTGAAGGAGAGGATTGCTTTTTTTCAGGCGGCTTGTGTGGGGGCGGCATTTGCGGGATGTCTGTTTATTGTAAAGCCGGGGTTTGAGAATACGGCGCTGCTTCCGGCTCTGATGGGGGTATGCGGCGGCCTGGGAGCGGGGATTGCTTACACCATGGTGCGCAAGCTGGGGGCTATGGAGGTGAGGGGGCCGGTGATTGTATTTTATTTTTCCCTGTTTTCCTGCCTAGCTGTGACGCCGTGGATTTTGTTTCATTTTACTCCGATGTCGCTTGGGCAGCTGCCGATATTGCTGGCAGCGGGATTGTGCGCCGCTGGCGGACAGTTTTCCATTACCATCGCCTATACCTATGCGCCGGCGAAGAAGATTTCCATCTATGATTATTCGCAGATTATCTTTGCCACTGTGCTGGGATATCTGATGTTTGGGGAGATACCGGACAGTTACAGTTTTGTGGGGTATTCGCTGATTGTGGCGGCTTCTGTGGTGATGTTTTTCTATAACAGCAGGACGGAGCGGTAAAGGGGGTGGGCGTGGCTTGAGACTGCTTTTCAGACAGCGTTTGTTTTCATGGTTTGACAGCTATGATATCTATGACGAAAGCGGCAATACTGTGTACGTAGTGAAAGGACAGCTGGCCTGGGGTCATTGTTTGAAGATTTTTGATGTGGCTGGTCGGGAGATTGGGATGGTACAGGAACGGATCTTTACCTTTCTTCCGGAATTTGAGTTGTATCGGGACGGAAGCTGTATCGGGCGTATCAGCAAGGAATTTACATTTTTCAGGCAGAAATACAACATTGACTGTAATGGGTGGCAGGTGGAGGGGAATTTTCTTGGATGGGATTATCAGGTGAAGGACCCATATGGGCGATGTGTGGCTCAGGTATCGAAGCAGCTGATGAACTGGACAGATACGTATGCGATTGATGTGGCAGAGCCGGAGGATGCTCTGTATGTGCTGATGCTGGTGCTGGCCATTGATGCGGAAAAGTGTTCGCGGGATTGAGATGAGGAGGAAGAAAAATTATGAATATCGGTTGTCTTGGGAATTTAATCTGGTTTATTTTCGGCGGTTGTATCAGCGGCTTAAGCTGGTGTCTGGCCGGATGTCTCTGGTGCATTACGGTGGTGGGGATTCCGGTTGGAATGCAGTGCTTTAAGCTGGCCTCACTCAGTTTTTTCCCTTTTGGAAAAGAGGTGGTATACGGTGGTGGGGCAGGGTCCTTTCTGCTGAATATTATCTGGATTCTGGTGTCCGGGCTGCCGCTGGCGCTGGAACACCTGATTCTGGGACTCTTGCTGTGTGTGACCCTGGTGGGGATTCCCTTTGGCCTGCAGCAGCTGAAGCTGGCAAAGCTGGCGCTGATGCCTTTTGGGGCGGAGATTTGCTGACTTACGGAAAGGGGAAAAATGGAGATAAAGTATTACGATATCGGGGTGAATCTGTTCTGCAGACAGTTCCCCGATCCGGAAGAGGTTGTAAAGAATGCGGCGGCCGCAGGGATCTGTTGTATCCTGACCGGTACGGACCGTCGGGAGAATCAGCAGATTGCCGGGTTTGTGAAAGATCACGAGGCCTTTGGAACAGCCGGAATCCATCCCCATAATGCGGATTCGGCGAGAAAAGAGGATTTTGACCAGATTGAAAATCTGATCAGGGAAAATGACAGGATTCTGGCAGTGGGGAAATGCGGACTTGATTTTGACCGGATGTTTTCTTCTAAGGAGAACCAGATCCGTTGTCTGGAAAAGCAGATTGTGCTGGCGGAACGGTTGAATAAACCCCTGTTTCTTCATGAGAGATCAGCGGTAGAGGAATTTGCCAGGAGGTTTAAAAGACATCCGGAAATCTGTAAAAGGTCTGTGGTCCACTGCTTTACCGGCGACAGAAGGACTTTGGAGCAGTATTTGTCCATGGGTTTTTTTATCGGGATTACCGGGTGGATCTGCGATGACAGGCGAGGGAAGGAGCTTCGGGAGGCAGTGAAAACGATTCCTCTGGACCGGATTTTGATTGAGACTGACGCTCCCTATCTGACGCCGCGCAATGTGCCGGGGCTGGCAAGGACCAACGTGCCGGAGAATATCGTGTATGTGGCAAGAGAACTGGCCAAATACAGGAAGGTGGAGGAGGCGGAGCTGGTTCGGTGCGCAAGGGAGAACACGGAGCGGTTTTTTGGATTGGCGGGAAGGTGTGAGAAAGCTTGAAGGAAATTTGGCATAGCCGAGAAAAAGAGCAGAAAACAGAG
>CAMSTY010000050.1 GCA_947063875.1 uncultured bacterium | reverse complement strand
TACTTACATTTTATCATACATTATCAGGAAATACTTGAATTAATCAGTGTTTCCCTAAATTTCCAATCTTTATTGTAGTCGAAAAATGCTTTTTTCGCAAGTCGTTGACACGGATCAGCCTTTGTGATAAACTGGCTCTTGTTTACAGGCTGTTTCTTTGCCACCGGGTAATGAAGCAAGCGTCAGACTTTCTATCGTTAGGTCCTGGCATAGGTCACACAGAATAACCTTACGTTTCTTGTGGCTTATACCAGAGAAGATAGGAAGCTTGGCGCGTATTTTTGTTTTATGGATCATTTTCCAGCTTCGGAATACCCTTTTTATTTTTGGCAAAGGCAGTCTCGAAAATCCTGATCTTCGGAGGAATTATGATGAGCCAATCGCTTTTAAAAGAATTTTTTAAATATACCTCTCTCAACATTACAGGCATGGTCGGCCTCTCCTGCTATATTCTGGCTGACACTTATTTTGTCTCTAAAGGGTTGGGGAGCACAGGCCTGGCTGCCCTGAACTTGGCCATTCCTGTATTCAGCTTTATCCATGGCAGCGGACTTATGTTGGGAATGGGCGGCGCTACCTGGTACTCCATCTTCCGCGGGCAGCAGGCATATGATAAGTGTGACCGGGTTTTTACCAACATGTTCTTCCTTGCCATCGTCTTTTCTTTTTGCTTTCTCCTGACAGGACTGTTTTTGTCCGATGTCCTCACGCTTATTCTGGGAGCAGACGCAAAGACCGCCGGCATGACCCGCATTTATTTAAAAGTCCTTTTGTTGTTTTCTCCCGCTTTTATGATGAATGACCTTCTGACCTGTTTTGTCCGGAATGACCAAAATCCCCGGCTTGCCATGATGGCTATGCTGATAGGAAGCCTGTCAAATATTACCCTTGACTATATTTTTATCTTTCCTCTGCACCTGGGAATCCTGGGCGCAGTGCTGGCCACCGGAGCCGCCCCTTTGATCGGAATGCTGATCCTCTCCCCGCACTTTCTCCAAAAAAGGAACGGCTTCCATATCCGAGGGGAAATGCCTGACAGAAAAGTCATTCTGTCCTCGCTCTCCCTTGGCTTCTCCTCACTGGTTACAGAAGTATCCTCAGGGATTGTAATTATCGTTTTTAATATTATTATCCTTGGTCTGGCCGGCAATGTCGGCATTGCCTCCTACGGAGTGATCGCCAACCTTTCCCTGGTTGTTATCGCCATCTATACCGGGATGGCACAGGGGATGCAGCCGCTCGTCAGCCAGGCATATGGAAAAGGGGATCGCAGCTGTACGTTCCGCCTTCTGCGATATGGCCTGACCAGTGTCCTGCTCCTCTCTGCTGCCATCTACGGAATTCTTTTCGGATTTGCGGAGCCGATTGTGCGGATCTTCAACAGTGAAGGGAATGCTTTACTTCAGGAAATCGCCGTGCCAGGTATGAAACTATATTTTCTGGCGGTTCCTTTTGCCGGGATAAATATTTTACTCTCCCTGTTTTTCACCTCTACGGATCAGGCCGTACCGGCACAGGCGATTTCTATCAGCAGGGGATTTGCCCTTATCATCCCATCCGCCCTTTTACTTGCCCGTATCCAGGGCATGAATGGGGTATGGCTGTCCTTTCCCCTGACGGAATTGCTGGTTCTTTTTATGGGCGCTTTTTTCCTTCTCCCAACCGGCAAACGCCCGTCTTCCTGAAAACGTCCGCCCCTTGTCACCGCACTTTGCCGAATGCCCAGCCAATCCAAGCAGGCACTTCACCAGGGCATATTGCAGACACACCATTAAAAAAGCAGACAGATTCCAAAATCTGCCTGCTTTTTCATCATCATATCTTTTCCGTCCCGCAAATCGTGCCGCCTTTTCCTACTGGGGGTTTTTTCATCCCGCAGACCGCACACCTTTTCCTACTGGGGTTTTTCCACCTGCACGATCGCTGCCTTCTGCATCGGAATCCGGCAGTGCCGGTCGCTTCCGAACTCCACGATCACAGTATCGTCTGTCATATCAATGATCACGCCGTAAAATCCGCTGCTGGTCAGCACCGTATCACCGATCGCCACACTGGCCATCAGCTCTTCCCTTTTCTTCTTCTCCTTCTGCTGAGGACGAATCGCCATAAAATACATCAGGACAACAAAAAATATAATATAGCCAAATAACAGGGACATCGGCATTCCGCCGGCTTGTGTTGCTGCTAACATAAACACCCTCCTTACAGACTCTCCCCCCGCCTCGCCGGGCGTCTGCTTCTTCTTATTTTGATAGTATCAGGCAGAACCTCACGTCTTATTCTCCTGCCTCCATCCCGCTAAGCTTTTTCGCTTTGTACTCCGCATAACGGTGTTCCTCGATTGCGTCGCGAATCTCTTCCATCATTGTATTATAAAAGTACAAATTGTGCAAGACACATAATCGCATTCCCAACATTTCTTTTGCCTTAAACAGATGGCGGATATAGGCCCGGCTGTAAGAACGGCAAGCCGGGCACTGGCATCCCTCTTCAATGGGCCGGGAATCCAGTTCATATTTCTGGTTCAGCAGATTCAGCTTCCCTCGATTGGTATATACATGGCTGTGGCGCCCGTTTCTGGATGGGTATACACAGTCAAAGAAATCCACTCCCCGGTCCACTGCCTCCAGAATGTTGGCCGGAGTCCCCACTCCCATCAGGTAAGTGGGTTTGTCCTGCGGCAGATGGGGGACCGTCACATCCAGAATCCGGTACATCTCCTCATGGCTCTCCCCGACTGCCAGGCCTCCGACCGCATATCCGTCCAAGTCCATCTGCGCGATAGTCTTCGCATGTTCAATACGAATCTCCTCCACCACGCCGCCCTGGTTAATCCCGAACAGCAGCTGCTCCCGGTTAATCGTATCCGGAAGGGAATTCAATCTGGCCATCTCACGTTTGCACCGTTCCAGCCATCGGGTGGTCCGCTCCACGGAATATTTGATATAATCCTGTTCCGCACGGCTGGACGGGCACTCGTCAAAAGCCATTGCAATCGTCGAACCCAGATTGGACTGGATCTGCATGCTCTCTTCCGGCCCCATAAAAATCTTTCTGCCATCTATATGAGAGTTGAAATAAACGCCCTCTTCCTTGATTTTACGCAACCCGGCCAGAGAAAACACCTGAAACCCACCGGAATCCGTAAGGATCGGCCGGTCCCAGTTCATAAAACGATGAAGTCCTCCGAACTGCCGGATCAGCTTATCGCCGGTACGGACATGCAGATGGTAAGTATTGGACAACTGCACCTGCGTATTAATCTGGCGCAGATCATCGGTAGACACCGCCCCCTTGATCGCCGCCACCGTGCCTACGTTCATAAAAACCGGTGTCTGGATGGTTCCGTGCACGGTACGGACCTCGGCCCGTTTCGCACGGCCATCCGTTGTAATCAGCTGATATCTCATCCTTCTTTTTTCTCCGCTTTCGCCGCAGCATCCTTTTTCGATTTTGCCATGGTCATCACATACCACAGGGCGCCTGTTACACAGACAGAAGAATATGTCCCGCAAACAATACCGGTCATCAGCGGAAGCGCAAACTCCCGGATCGAAGATACGCCAAGCAGGAACAGGACAAACACCATGATAAATGTCGTCAAGGAAGTATTGATGCTGCGGGTAAAGGTCTGGGTAATACTCTGATTGACAATTTCCTCAATCTGCTGCTTCGGGGTCCTTTCTGCCAAATTCTCCCGGATACGGTCAAAGATCACGATCGTGGCATTGATCGAATAACCAACAATCGTCAGCATGCACGCGATAAATGTTGAACCCACCGACCATTTTGCCACTGCATAAAAGGTCAGCACCACCAGCACATCATGCACCAGGGCCAGAATCGCACTGGCCGCAAACCGGATATCCTTAAACCGGAACCAGATATACAAAAGCATCAGGACCGTCGCCAGTATCACCGCCACAACAGCATCCTGCTTCATCTCCTTGCTGACTGCCGCAGAAATACTCTCTGCCGTAATCAGATCCGACTCCACTCCGAAGTTCTCTACCAGGGCATTCTCCAGGGCCTGTCTCTGGTCTACGGACAAGGTCTGGGTCTTAATGATCACCTCATTGGTTCCTTCCACCTTCTGAGTCTGCACATCCGTGTTGCCGGTAATCTCCGAAACCACCGGCACTACCCTGCTGGAAATGTCCTCCAGGGAGAGATTCTCGTTAAAGGTCACATTCGTAGAAGTTCCGCCCGTAAAATCCATCCCGTAGTTGAGGACTTTTCCGGTCTGGGCATTGTTGAGGAACATCGCCGCCCATCCTGCCGCCACCATTATGATAGAGATGGCAAAGCAGACTTTCTTTTTATTCAGGAATGTGATGATCCTGCCTTCCTTCTTAACCCCATAGCATTTCGGATTCTCGATTCCCAGGTTCAGCAGTCCATAGATGGCAAAACGGGTCACAAAGAGCGCTGTAAACATGGACAGCACAATACCGATTGCCAGAGTCGTCGCAAATCCCTTCACCGTACCGGAACCACGGAAATACAAAACCGCCGCCGCAATCAAAGTGGTCACGTTTCCATCCACGATTGCAGACAATGCCTTATTAAAGCCTGTCTTAATGGCAGATCTCACAACTTTTCCATGGCCCAGTTCCTCTTTGATACGCGTGAAAATAATAACATTGGCATCCACTGCCATACCTACCGACAAAATAATGCCGGCAATGCCAGGCAGGGTCAGAGTCACCTCAAAGGCCGCCAGCAGGATCAGGATCAGTCCCACATACAAAGCCAGCGCCAACACTGCTGCCAACCCCGGAACCAGATACACAATCACCATAAACACTGCCACCAGCGCAAAACCAATCGCACCGGCCTTCAGGCTGGTTGCAATCGCCTCTTCTCCCAGCTTTGCGCCTACCACGTTGGAACGCAGCTCTTCCAATTCCAGAGAAAGCGAACCGATACGGATTGTGGACGCCAGGTTGTTGGCCTCTTCATATGTGTCCATTCCATCGATCTGGCACTGCCCTCCGGTGATCGCTTCCCGGACGATCGGACTGTAAATAACCTCGCCGTCATAAATAATCGAAATGCGTTTGCCCACATTCATGGTGGTGGCATCCGCAAAACGGGTAGTACCCTCGGGCGTAAACGTCAGGCTGACCACATACGAACGAAGGCCGTTCTGTTCTGTCTGCCCGGCCTTTGCCGTTGCCACCTGGTCACCGGTCAGGATCACCTCGCCTGCTTCGTCAATAAAAATCAAAGATCCGGGTTTGCCCAGGTCCTGCAGAATCGAGTTGGCATCGGATACGCCAGGAATATCGATATTGATCCGGTTAGAGCCTTCCCGATATACCTCTGCCTCCGTGCTGTAGTTCTGCACTCTCTGCTGCAGCTTGTATACCGTGTCCGCCATATCCTCATCCGACGGATTCGCCTCCACTGCCTGGTAGGTGATGCTGACGCCGCCGGCCAGATCCAGTCCCAGCTTGATATTATCCATCGTATCATAGCCAAGGAAACCGAACAGGCCTACCGCAAACAGCAGGACCAACAGGCTTAAAAATCCTTTTACCTTACTGTTGTTCATCTTTTTTCTCCTTACTCTTGTAGCCTTTCTATATAACCATTTGACAGTCTGCTGCCAAGTTGTTACATTCTTATTTTGTACGCTTCCCTGCCGCCCGCTACTCCTCGTCAGCCAATGCCGCCTGAATCATAATCGCACATTCGATCCGCTTTTTCTGCATCTCGCAGCCGATGTCATAGGCATCCGTGATCCTGCCATGGAAGTTGTAGGAATTGGCCGCACAGCCCCCGCTGCAGTAAAAACGGGCGAAGCACTCTCTGCATTTTTCCTTTGCATACACGTTGCAGAGTTTGAACTCATCCCGGATGTCCGTCCGCACAATCCCCTCATCCACACTTCCCATCCGGAAATCCTCCTGCCCCACAAACTGATGGCAGGGATAGAAATCCCCCCAGGGAGTCACCGCCAGATACTCCGTACCAGACCCGCAGCCGGACAGCCGCTTGGCCACGCAGGGACCCTGGCTCAAATCAATCATAAAATGGAAAAATTGAAAACCCCTTCCCTCTTTCTTCCTTTTAATATACTCCAATGCCAGCCTATCATACTCTTCCAGAATCCGGGGAAGGTCTTCGTTGCGGATAGCATAGGGTTCCTCCGGCGGCGCCACCACCGGCTCAATGGACATCTGATCAAACCCCAGGTCTGCAAAATGCTTCACGTCCTCGGAGAAATCCAGGTTATGCCTGGTAAAGGTCCCTCTCACATAATAGTCTTTCCCGGCACGGGACTTGGCAAACCTCTGAAATTTCGGAACAATGATATCATAGCTGCTGCCCTTTTCGTTCCGGGTAGGCCGCATAAAGTCATTCACCTCACGGCGCCCGTCCAGGCTCAGCACCACATTACTCATCTCCCGGTTGCAAAATTCCATAATCTCATCATTCAGCAGCACTCCGTTGGTCGTCAGGGTAAACCGGAAACGCTTGCCGTGAATTTCCTCCTGGGATCTTCCATACTCCACCAGCTGCTTCACCACACCCCAGTTCATCAAAGGCTCCCCGCCAAAAAAGTCCACCTCCAGATTCCGCCGGTTCCCGGAATTGGCAATCAAAAAATCCAGCGCCTTCCTGCCCACCTCAAAACTCATCAGGGCCCGCCGCCCGTGGTACTCGCCCTCCTCGGCAAAACAATATTTGCAACCCAGATTGCAGTCGTGGGCAATATGCAGGCACAGAGCCTTCACCACCGTCTTTCTCTTTTTGAAATCCGTCACATATTCCTGGTAGCTGTCTTTGGTAAACAATTCTTCCGCATCAATCAGCTCCTGGATCTCCGACAACGCCTCCTCGATCTCCCGACTGTCCCAAGAAGCAGGACCTGGCTTCCGGCCGGCCCATCCGCTTTCAGAATCCTCGTCCGGCCTCTGGCCCGCCTGCGGATTCAACTGTTTTCGCACCTGGCGGCACAGAGCCTCGGAAAGCTTCTCTGGCCTTTCCAGTTCTCCGACCTGTGGCGCGAGAACCGCAATCGCCTCATATACCACATCATCCACCACATGCACAGAACCGCTTGCCACATCCATCACGATGTTGTAGCCATTATTTCTATATTGATGAATCACAAATGTTCTCCTTTTTTCTCCAAACGCAGCAAAAATCCTGCTCATAACGAAAAACCCCTACAATCCTGGACCATAGGGGTCTTTTCCTATTCTTCGAGTATTCAAATATTCCTCTGCCGCTTAGAATTACCGGTTCGCATTTTCACAACTCTGGTTGCCCACGGTGCAGGATGTCTTGCATGCGGACTGGCAGGATGTCTGGCACTCGCCGCAGCCGCCCTTCTTCATGGATTCCTTCAAGGTCTTATTATTTAAGGTTTTTATGTGTTTCATACCGCTTTTGTCCTCCTATCATTTTTTATCTGCCGCGATTATATCATATGTCTTTCTTTCCCGCAAGTTTTTTATTATGGGGATTCTAAGATAAATCGTTCGGTCCGATAGAAAACATACGTTTATTTGTCGTTTTCCATCGCTTAGGTAGACAGATCCACCTCGTCCCAGAGGCACATATCATCGCAGCCGGCCAGCCAGAACAAGGCCCGGTGGCGTTCCATAACCACGCCTTCCTCCAGGCCACCGGGCGCCGGCATTCCCATCACCCGCGCATCCACGCAGGCCCAATGAAGACGATAGATCAGATCCGCCTGGTCCAGCAGCTCCTTCCTGCTCCTTAGCCTGGCGGCAGCAAGCAATTCTTTCATGGAAGAGCATCCCTGGGACATAATCCGGACAGAGCCTGGGACGTCACAAATATGCGTCGGCCAGAACAGATCCTCTGTCAGTCCAAGAGCCCATTCCATCACCCACAGGTTTTCATATTGCCAGGCGTATTGAATCTGCGTCTGCTCGGTGGAATCCGGGTCGTTTAGATATTTGCGTTCCTCAGGAGAAAAGAATTCCTCTGCGCCGTAGCTTTCAATGATAGGATCAACAAATTCCCTGGCTTCTTTATAAGACTGCTTCTCTCCCACCCGGCATTCCGAGTAGAGAGATACCACCAGCAAAGCCGCCGCCCGGCCGCAGACCTCTTCTGCAGTCCGGCCCGGCTCCTCTTCTTTTTCACCAAGAAGAGGAAGCCAGGGAGTGACGTAGACATGATGTTCCCGCAACAAAGCCATGGACCGGTTCCGCCGTTCTAAGCTTTCCTCCGAGGCAGAACTTATCCAGCCGTCGGGAACCGGCTTTTCCGCCGGCATATAAAACTCAAGGCCACTTTTTCCTTCCTTGTCCAGAATCAGCCTTCCCTGGCCATCCAGCAAAGACAAACCATTTCCAAAAGTAACCACACCCTGTAGCTTTTCCGTAATCTGAAGGATGGGAATACGAATCTGTTTTTCCTTCTCTTTTGTCTCCGCCTGGCTGGCGCTTTCAAAAGAATAAGTCACCCGAAATACTCCCTTGCACTGACGCAGATGATAAAACAGGTTGCGCTTGATATCCACAAGTTCTGTCTTAACCTGATAGACATAGCCGCCCACACCCTGAATCTGTTCCGAGGCATATTTGCCGTCGTCTCCCTCCTCCGACACACCGCAGGCCAGAAGGGCAATCTCCATATCGCCGTTGTGCAGCGTATAGCTATTGGCGTCTCCCTGATGTTCTGTGTGAAATAACTCCTCCACCTGGTTTAAAGCCTTTTTTGGGTCCTCCTCCGGGAAGAATATCACCCCCGCTTCATAAACCCGTTCCGGCATTTTCGGCTTTTTCAATTTGTCAAATAATCCCATCTGAACCCCTCCTCCAGCAATGGAAATCTTTGGATTTTATCTCGCCCAGCAGAATTTCCCTTTCATTTCTCTTTGGGCATTCCAGCACCAGTTCCAGGAGCTCCTGCAAAATCCGGCCAATCTCCTTCCCCGGCTTCACCCCGGCTGCAATCAGGTCCTGGCCATTGACAGCCAAGTGTTTTAAGTCCAGGCAATCTCCTCTTTCCCGGATTTCCCCTGTCAGCCTGTGTATCTCTTCCCCATACTCATTCAGTTCCATCAGTGTATCCCAGACCTCCGGAGACATTTTGCTCATAGTCCGGCGCACTTCTGCCGCTTCCGCCGGGATCTCCCTGCCCGCCCAGGCCGCCAATGTCCGCACCCTGCTTATGGTTTCATTGTCCAGCTTCAGGTCCTTGAGCGTCTGCACAGCCTCCTTTGGCCCTGCCAGACGCAGAAATGCCGCCCAGCGCACATATTTTTCGGCGGAAAGTCCTTCCGGCAGCTGAAACTCCTGCCAGGGAAGCCTGGAAAAGGCAGGGGAAATATACCTGCTGATTCCGGTCTCATACACCTCCCCGATCTTCTTTGGATTGTCTGAGCACAAAACTTTCGTCAGTTCCACCTGAATTCTTTCCTTGCTGACCTTTGCAATATTCGGTGCAATCCGGGAAATGGCCTGATAGGTCTTATCCTCAATCGCAAAATCCAGCTGGGCAGAAAAGCGGATGGCCCGCAGTATCCGCAGCGCATCTTCTCCAAACCGTTCCATGGCATTTCCTACACAGCGAATCACCCGGTCTTTCAGATCTTCCATGCCGTCAAAAGCATCTACGATCCCTGTATCATGGCTGTAAGCCATGGCATTGATTGTAAAATCCCGTCGTCTCAAATCCTCTATCAATTCTGAAGTAAACACAACCTCCTGTGGGTGGCGTCCATCTTCGTATTCTCCGTCAATCCGGTAGGTGGTTACCTCGTATCCAATCCGGTCCATCAGAACCGTGACCGTGCCATGCTGGATTCCGGTGTCAATCGTCCGCCGAAACAGCCTTTTCACTTCTTCCGGACGGGCCGAAGTCGTAATATCCCAATCCCCCGGCTCCCTCCCCAAAAGGCTGTCCCGGACACAGCCGCCTACCGCATAGGCCTCAAAACCTCCCTGCCTCAGCTTCCCGATGATATGTTCCACCTGGAGCGGCATGGCAATCCGCTGCTTTTTCATACGATCAAAATCCTTTCTCCCGGCTCTAGTACGCTCTCCCCCAATATACCATCTTGGTTGCCGGCTTCCCGCAGCAGACACATTGATCAGCAAGGTGCTCCTGGGCGAAGGGCATGCAGCGGGAGGTTGCCCCGGTTACTTCCTTAATCTTGTCTTCACATTCCTGGTTTCCGCACCACATGGCCTTTACAAAGCCTGGCTTCTCTTCCACCGTTTTGGCAAAGGCCTCAAAATCCGTGGCCTCATAGGTGTGGGCATCGCGATGGGCACGGGCGCGTTCCAGCATTTCTCTCTGGATCTGCTCCAGCAGTTCTCCCACCTTCCCGGCAATCTCGTCCAGTGCCACCACCAGCTTCTCATGAGTATCCCGGCGCACCAGGACAGCCTGATTCTGCGCGATATCCTTCGGGCCGATCTCCACCCGCACCGGAATGCCCCGCATCTCCGACTCGCTGAACTTCCAGCCCGGACTCTTATCCGAATCATCGACCTTTACCCGGAAGCCGGACAATATGTCCTTAACGGCAAATGCTTTCTCCAGCACCCCTTCCTTCTTCTGCTGAATCGGCACAATCATCACCTGGGTCGGCGCAATCCGGGGCGGAAGCACCAGGCCGCTGTCATCCCCATGCACCATAATGATGGCCCCGATAATCCGGGTGGACATCCCCCAGGAAGTCTGATGCACATATTGGAGAGAATTATCCTTTGCCGCATACTGAATCTCAAAAGCCCTCGCAAACCCGTCGCCGAAATTATGACTGGTTCCGGACTGGAGAGCCTTTCCGTCATGCATCAGAGCCTCAATGGTATACGTCGCCTCCGCACCGGCGAATTTCTCCTTATCCGTCTTCTGTCCCCGGACAACCGGAATCGCTAGCACCTCCTCGCAGAAATCCGCATACACATTCAGCATCTGCTCCGTGCGTTCCTGGGCCTCCTCGGCCGTAGCGTGAGCCGTATGCCCCTCCTGCCACAAAAACTCCCTCGAACGCAGGAAAGGACGGGTAGTCTTCTCCCAACGCACCACGGAGCACCATTGGTTATATACCTTCGGCAGATCCCGGTAAGAATGAATGTCACGTGCATAAAAATCGCAGAACAGCGTCTCCGAAGTGGGCCGCACGCACATTCTCTCCTGCAGTTCTTCCACCCCTCCATGGGTCACCCAGGCCACCTCCGGGGCAAATCCCTCCACATGGTCCTTTTCCTTCTGAAGCAACCCCTCCGGAATAAACAAGGGCATGTATACATTTTCTACCCCTGTCTCCTTAAAACGCTTATCCAGCTCCTTCTGAATATTCTCCCAAAGGGCATAACCCGCCGGTTTGATCACCATGCAGCCCTTCACGCTGGCATAGTCGCACAGTTCCGCCTTTTTTACCACATCCGTATACCACTGGGCAAAATCCTCCCCCATGGATGTGATCGCCTCTACCAACTTCTTCTCATTCGCCATAACAGTTCTCCTTTTATCACTCACAGATTTATATATTCAGACAAACACATACTTCTTCAGCCGCTCAAACGCTTCCTGCACCCGGGAGAGCGGCAGCGCCAGATTCATCCGGATCGCATTAGCTCCGTGGAACATCCGTCCATCCTGCCATGCCACACCTACGTCCCATCCGGCCTTTTCCAGTTCGTCAATGGTCTTTCCATGGGTTTTCAGCCATTTTGTGCAATCCAAAAACAGCATATAGGTCCCTTCCGGCTTCGCCACCTGCACGCCTGGGAAATGTTCGTGAATAAACCCGCAGGCATATTCCACATTTTCCGTGATTACCTGCCGCAATTCATCCACCCATATATGGCCCTCCGGTCCGTAAGCGCCGGTCAACGCGTGCATGCTAAGAACGTTCATGGAATTATAATGGGACTTGCTGCCCTGGGCCTCCACACGCTCCCGTAGGTATTTATTATAGATAATATGATAGGCTCCGATCAGTCCCGCCAGATTGAATGTCTTCGACGGCGCATATAAGGCGACCGTACGGCTTCTGGCGTCCGCATTGAGCATCTGCAGCGGGATATGGCAGTTCCCCTTCAGAATAATATCCGACCAGATCTCATCCGAGATCACCATACAGTCATTAGCCTGATAAATCTCCATCGCCTGTTCCAGTTCCTCCCGCTCCCACACACGGCCGCAAGGATTAAACGGATTGCAGAACACAGCTACATGGATCTTGTTTTCTCTGATTTTTGCATCCATATCCTCATAATCCATCCGCCATATTCCACTCGCGTCCCGCTTTAACGGACTGTGGACAATCCTCCTGCCGCAATTGGAAATGCTTGAGGTAAAACCGATGTAAGTAGGGCTGTGAAGCAGCACCGCGTCGCCCGGCGCCGAAAATGCCTCCAGCACCGAAACCAGTCCTCCCAGAACCCCATTCTCGTATCCGATGCACTCGCGGGTCAGTCCGATTACCCCATTCCGTTTTACATGCCAGTCAATGATCGCGTCAAAATAGGCGTCCCTGGGGTTAAAATAGCCAAACGCCGGATGCTTCACCCGCTCGATAATCGCCTCCTGAATCGCCGGCAGCACCGGAAAGTTCATATCTGCCACCCACATCGGGATCACGTCAAACCCTTCCTTCGGAGCATCCGGCGCAGATCCCCCGCCGCCCAGTCCATCTATCGCAAGGGCATCCTTCCCACGCCGGTCTAAAATAGATGTAAAATCGTATTTCATAGTAAAATTCCCCTTTTCTCTAATCGCTGTCTGTTTATGCCTGCACCTGCGGCGGTACCACGTAAAAAGAATATTCGATGTCCTGCCCTGCGTCAATATGCCATGCGGCTTCCACATCGCTTCCCCAGCTGTCAATTCCCCCTACCCCTCGAACAGCCCCCAGAATGCAGACCACGGTTCTCCGCGCCGGAGGCAGTTCCTCCTGATGTGTGGCATTTTCCAGTTCCTCTGCGGTATAAGGCAGACACGAAAATGCAAATGGTTTTTCTGTTTTCTCAAAAGCCAGGGCAAAGGGCGGCAATTCCTGACCGCCTCTTCTCTCATTTGCCAGCACGGACGACCGGTACACGGTCAGCCGGTCGGTATCCATGTGCATGCCGCAGTCCTGAGGAACCAGATAGGGAGTCACCGGCAGTCCGTCCACTCTCCATTCTCCCTTGATCCCCCCCGCCATCCTGTCCGGATACGTCTCGCCGGATAACCCGTCATAACAATATCCGTCGGCTTTTGTCGGCATAATAAAACGCATCCCGAACACCGGCAGCTGAGGCAATCCGTTCTTTCCATAATAATGCACATCCACCCGGATTCTTCCCGTCTTCCCGATCGTGTAGGAAGTCTCCACATCCGTCTCCGGCACGGTTGATGTCGCATAGACAAATATCACCTGCAAGGTGGACGCCTTCACCTCACCGGCAAAACGATTGTTGCCCGGCGCCATAAACTCCGTGATTTCCTCGCCGTCCACCCGGACCCGGATCTCCTTCGTCTGCAAAAACAGATCGCTTCCCATCCACATGGCGGACTTTCTCGAAAACCCGGACCCCCGGTCATTGTCCGTGGTCGCCCGCCAGAAAGTAGGCTTCGCTACCCGGTACAGCCATTCGCGGCCATCTGCCACCAAAGATTCCAGCCCGCCGGCCTGGTAAGAAAACAGATATTCAAAACCTTGCCCATGTACTCCCAGCGTCACATCACCGAATACAATCCCCAGATCCCCTGCCTGCTTTTCTCTATCTTTACCGATAACGTCCATAATAGTATCTCACCTCCTGCATAGCCGGTTTTGGCGTCCGGTCCGCAAATAAAATCCCGTTGCCGGAAAATTCGTAGTCGGAAGGCCGGTCGTCGAAATCGCCGCCATAGCGCAGCACTTCTTTTCCCGTCACCTCATCCCGCACCCACAATGCCTGGTCGATAAAGTCCCAGATAAAGCCGCCCTGATATCGCTCATATTTGTCCAGCAACGTCATATAGGACTGCATGCCTCCCAGAGAGTTCCCCATATCATGCATATACTCACAAAGAACAAACGGCTTCTTCCCCTTCTCTGCACAATACCTTTCCACCTCCCAGGGCGGCGCATACATCTGGCTTTCCATATCCGAGATCTGCTCCTCATAAGCACGATTATGGAACACCCCCTCATAATGCACCAGCCGTCCGTCGTGTTTTTCCTTTATATATTCCTGCATCTGCCGGATATTCTCTCCTGCAAAAGACTCGTTTCCCAAAGACCAGAACAGGATCGAAGCATGATTCTTAAATGTCTCAAAATTCGTCCGCATCCGATCCATCACGGCCCCGCGCCATTGGGGAATGCTCCCCGGCACATTCCAGCTCGGCTCGTCCACCCCTTTTTTCTGCCAGGAACCATGAGATTCCAGATTGGTCTCGGCCATCACATAAATCCCTTCCCGGTCGCACATCCCATACCAGGAGATCTGATTGGGGTAATGGCAGGTGCGCACACTGTTGATATAATTTTCATGAAAGCAGGCCAGATCCGCCTTCATGTCCGCTTCGTCAATCACCCGGCCGGAACGGGCATTCCACTCATGCCGGTTCACTCCATTGAGAATCAGGCGCCTTCCGTTCAGCTTCATAACGCCGTCTTCCAGAACTATCCGGCGAAAACCAAGCTCATATGGCACAATCTCGATTAGCCGTCCATCCCCGGCCAGAAGGCGGACCTCCAGACGATACAGGCAAGGGCAATCATGATCCCATGGCCGTATCCCTTCCAGATGCTGCGCCTGCATACATACGGTTTTTGCTGCCGGAAGCGACTGTTCCAGCAAGATCTTCCCCTTTTCATCCTTCAGCACGACCGCAACCTGATAATCTGACAATCCTTCTGCAGACAGCCTCAGTTCCACGCTCAGTTCGCCGCTTCTGTTATCTCCCCCAAGGACCGGCTTCGCCCACAGATCCTCCACATGCGCCGCCGGCTTTGCATATAATGTTACATTGCGGAAAATGCCGGAAAACCGGAAAAAGTCCTGATCCTCCAGATATGCCGCCGTGGAACGCTTATGCACCTCCACCGCCAGCACATTGCCCTTTTCCCGAACATAAGGCGTCAGGTCAAAATCCGACGGGGTAAAGCTGTCCTCCCCATAACCCACAAATTGTCCGTTCAGCCACACATACACCGCCTGCTCTACCCCTTCAAACGATATGCAGACCCGCTTCCCCAAAAGTCCCTCATCCAGGTCAAATTCCCGGCGGTAAGATCCCACCGGATTATACTCTGCCCGTGAAAACTGTCCTGGCTGTGAACCCCCTTCGAGAGAAAATGCCGGCCTGCGGTACAAATGCCCCTCCCAGGGATACATGGTGTTGATATAATGTATCCGGTCATACCCGGCCAGTTCTATATGGCAGGGAACCGGAATGCTCCCAAAATCTTTGAGGTCAAAATCTTCTTTATAAAAATCCTTCGGACGCTGTGCGGCATTCTTTGACCACAAAAAACGCCACTCGCCGTTCAGGGACTGATACAGACGCTCTTTCCCCTGTTCATAGTCCTCCTCCGTCTCATAAAATCGGTGATCCGAATGCGCCGGCAAAACATTGATCCGAAATATCTGGGGATCATCCAGCCAGTCTAACTCTGGTTTTATGACAGACATCTTATGGGTTCTCCTTTCTCTTTCCATTCACATGCCATTATATGTCATTTCCCTGTCTTTTACAAGGTAGTTTCTTGGAATTCACAGCCGCCGGATACATCCGGCAAAAGGAGGCCGCCGTACGCAAAACCCCCAAAGCCATTCCTGGCCTCGGGGGCATTCTCTTTTCACCCATTGTTTTCTTTTCTTGCTATAAGACAGCTATTCTGGCGGCCTCAGATATCACCCTTAATAAACCGGCTCAAAAACTCTTGTGTCTTCGCCTTCCCGGGACTGCCGAAAATCCTCTCCGGTTCCATGGCAAGCGTACGGGATATTGCCACCCGCCGCTTCTGCACGCCGGAAATCTGACGCGGCCTCGCATTGCATTTGCAGCCAAAATCCCGGATAACTCACCCTCCTAAAGTAACATCCTGCTTTCCATACCATGCAATCGCGTCATAGACATGCTGAGGAGTAAAATCAGGCCAGTAATCATCAATCACATACATATCCGCGTACACGGACTGCACCGGCAGAAAACCAGACAGCCTTCTTCTTCCGCCCCAGCGGATAATCAGTTCCACCCGGGAGACATCTGCCGACCCCATCACCGGCCCAATGCTTCCGTTGCGAAATCCCAGGTCCCACTCATAGCTGTAATTAACCAGAAAATTGATTTTCATGCCGCCCTTCCCAAACGTCTGCCTGCTGGTATAAGGAAGTAATTCCCTGGGAAACATTGCCGATTTTGTATTCCCCAAAACCAGCAGCCCTGCATCCTCCTTGGAAAGGACCTCTACCGCTTTGACACAGGCATCGGAAAAAGCAATCCTCTGTCTGGAAGGGCGCTTGGTATTATCTGCCGTGAAACCATAAAACGTAAGTTCCTCCACTCCCAGGTCCTGGCAGATATGATACAATTCCATCCCCGGTGAAATTCCGTAATCATAACCCTCCTCTTTTTTCATGTCGTTTTTTAGGGCCCACCGGCGGTTTCCATCCGGAATAATGCCGATATGTCTGGGTATTCTTTTCATGATTGTTTTCCTTCCGTCACGAATCTGTTGATTTTTCTTTCTTTTTATTATACCCATTTCCGACCCAGACAGACAGAAAGATTTCTCTTCTCACGAATCAATGCCCGTACCGGAATCCCCTTAGCCGTCTCAGGGTTTCCATCATTCCGTTCCTTTTTGCGGTTCCTAGCGTCACCCCCTGCTCTTTCCAGAGGCGTTTCATAATCATCAGATAAGACGGCACCAGGAACAAATCTGCAGCAATCCATGCACAGGGACTGGCAAAGCAGACGGCAGAATATCCGAAATAAGGCACCAGCAGAAATCCGACCCCGGCCCGGGCTGCCATTTCACATACTCCGGCCAGCACGGCCCGTTTGGAATAACCCATACCCTGAATCATAAACCGCACAACATTCACCAGAACCAGTGGAATATAAAACATCGCGTTCGTCAGGAGATACTGCTTCACCTGCCCCAGGATCTGCACCTGGTCGGCATCCAAAAACAGCAAGGCAATCTGATCTCCAAAACGGCTCAATACAGCCAGGGCCAGCAGTGCATAGGCAACCCCCATCAAAACTGCCGCTTTCATCCCTTCTCCCAGTCTCTCCAGGCGCCGGGCGCCAATATTCTGCCCGCCATAGGTCGCCATGGTGGAACCCAGGGCATCGAACGGGCAGCAGAAAAACATACTGATCTTCGTCGCTGCTGTCATAGCCGCCACAGACATGGAACCAAGACCGTTGACCGCCACCTGCAACACCATGCTCCCGATTGCGGTGATCGAATACTGAAGTCCCATGGGAATTCCGATTCCGCACAGGATTTTCATAATATTCCCGTTTGGCGCCGCTTCCTCTTTCGTCATCCGCAGGATCTCATACCGCTTTATCATAAACACCAGACAGGCAATCCCCGAAACAGCCTGCGAAATCACGGTCGCCCAGGCCGCTCCGGCCACCCCCATCTTCAATACTACGATCGTAAACAGATCCAGTATTACATTGAGCAGGGAAGACATCACCAGGAAATACAGCGGCGTGCGGCTGTCTCCCAAAGAGCGGATAATCCCGGATACCATATTGTAAAGATAGGTGGCAGGAATCCCCATAAATATCACGAAAATATAGGCATAAGCGCCGTCGATAATATCGGTTGGCGTATTCATCCACACCAGAATCCTGCGGCAAAGCAGGCATACCACCGTTGTCATCACCACCGCGAATCCGATTGCCAGCCAAGCGCCGTTAGCAGCAAATTTACGAAGTTCCCCGAAATTCTTCTCCCCAAATTTCTGAGCCACCGGAATCGCAAATCCATTGCACACTCCCATGCAGAACCCGATAATCATAAAGTTAATAGAACCGGTAGAGCCTACCGACGCCAGGGCGCCAACCCCCAGATAGTTTCCTACAATAATGGTATCTACCATATTATAAAGCTGCTGAAACAAAAGTCCGAAGACCATCGGCACAAAAAATCCAAAAATCAGCTTTGCCGGAGACCCAGCCGTCATATCTTTTATCGCAGTATTTGTCATATTCCGTCCCTCTCTGCTTATGAAGCAACTAAGTGTACCAATGACACTCTCCCAAATTTCAGTAACCTAATTTACTCCATCTGCCAGAAAAATGCAATCGACTAAATGACTAATTTTTTGTTTTCATTTCTGCAAATACTGGTTGTTTTTTTGCTCTCTTTTTTCTGACACGCTTCTACGGATTTCGCAATCTCCGGCTTAATTGCACCTGACAGGAAGAAAGAAGCCTTCGCACAGGCCGGTCCCACCAATTCATACAATACTGAAGAGGACAAGATAATGGTCAGCAGCATATCGCCAATTTCCGGCGGCAGTAGCCGCTTGCCCAGAAATGCCAGTCCGATGGCAACCCCTGCCTGAGGAATCAACGCCAGCCCCAGATAATTCCGGATATTAGCCGGCATCCCTGTCAACCCGCAACCCATATAGGCTCCGGAATATTTTCCCGCTATCCGGATCAGGAAATAACTGATTCCGATCACCCCTGCGGTCCGGATCGCCCCCAAATCCAGATTCATGCCGGAAATAATAAAAAACATACTCATAATCGGCGGAGTGAAACGATTGATCTGTTTAAACAGCTTCCGGTCATCTGTCAGATTCATATAGACAGCCCCAAATACCATACAGGAAAGAAGCGGCGAGAGGCCAAAAACCGCCCCCACGCCGGAGATTCCAAGCAGCATTGCTATGGTGAGAATCAGCCGGTTATCCTTGCTTCTTGCAGGAGTCAGAAGCCGGGAGAGAAAGAAGGCACAGGCCGCTCCAAACAGCATCCCGGCCCCATTTCCCAGAATCGGCACAAAAACATCCGACAAAGAGATAGAACCGTCGGTGCTGGCATTGACCACAGCCACCACCACACTGAAGGTCAGAAGGCAGACCACATCATCCAGCGCCACCACCTGCAAAAGTGTGGTCACATACTTCCCCCGGGCATGGTACTGATGAATCGTCATCATTGTGCTGGCCGGCGCCGTAGCTGTGGCAATTGCCCCCAGGATCAGAGCAAAATTCCAGTTCATATGAAACAAAAACCGCATGGAGACCGTCACCAGCGCACCGGCTGTAAGCGCCTCCAGAACCGTAATCAGAATAATCTGAAATCCCGCTTCCAAAATCACCTCCTTCTTAAAAAATTTCCCAACGCCGAACGCAATAAACGCCAGTGCAATATCACTCATAAAACCCATATGAGTCAGAATATCCTGGGGAGTCAGCCGCAGACATCCCGGGCCGATCAACACCCCCGCTATAATATAGCCGCTGACATTCGGCAGCCGCAGATACTTTGTCAGTCTGGTCACTAAAAAGCCGGCAAATAAAATCATAGCCAGCGAACAAAGTACAATCGTTGATTCATCCACATTTCCATAAAAAACCTGCATTTTCTTTTCCCCCTGCTGCATTTTACTTCCCGGAAACCGCAAAAAGCTTTGATTTGCTTTTCCCTTGTGCCATTCTCTCTCCGGTGCTATAATTATAGCAACATTATCCATAAATACAAATTATTAGTTTTTGCATCCCAATAATAATTTATTATAGTCAGGAGGATTCCCCCATGATGGACGCCAAACTTGAAACCCTGCTGAAGGTCAACGAAACCAGGAATTTTACCAAAGCGGCACAGCTTCTGTCACTGACCCAACCCGCCGTCAGCCAGCATATCCGCCAGCTGGAACGGGATCTAAAGGCCAGCCTGTTCATTCGGGGAGAAGGCTCATTAAAACTGACTCCGGAGGGAGAAATCGCCGTCAAATATGCCCGCAGAATCGAGAACCTATACCAGAACTTAGAACAAGCCCTGCTGGACGAGAAAAAGAATCTCACCCGGCTTTCCGTAGGGGTCACCCATACCTCCGAGAGCAATATCATCGTAGAGGTCCTTGCCAAATACAGCAGCCTCGCGGAGAACTGCAAGATAACGATTCTTTCTGATACCATAAATAATCTTTATTATAAATTAAAAACCTTTGAACTGGATATCGCCATCGTGGAAGGGAAAATCGTAGATTCCAACCTGAACAAGGTGTTGCTGGACACGGATTCCCTGATTCTGGCCGTATCCAAGGACCATCCGTTGTCCCAGAAAAGCATTGTCACCCTGGAGGAACTGAAAAAACAAAAACTGATTCTCCGCCTGCCGGATTCTGCCACCCGCAATCTCTTTGCCTCCCATCTGGAAAGCAACAATCAGACCCTGGATGAATTCAATGTCATATTGGAAGTAGACAATGTGGCCACCATCAAAGATCTTGTGCGCAGAAACTTCGGCGTCTCCATCCTTCCCCGAAGCACCTTTGCCTCCGAACTGCGCAAGGGCAAGATGGCCGGACTTCCCATCGAGAATCTGAGCATGACCCGTGAGATCAACATCGTCTACCACCGGGACTTTGCCCACACGGACATTCTCCAGGAGATTACCAAGATATACTACCAGTATTCCAGGAAAAAATATTCATAACGGCGCCGTCCCTCCTGGATATTACCGTTTTTCTTTTCATTCCGCGTGCCAATCTTACAGGGACCTTTCCTCCCCCCGAGCATATCATGTAGTATTAATGCATGTTATCCAGGAGGACTTATGAAACAAAATGCAATCAAAAAGCGGATCGCATTGCCCCTTGCCGCCGCCGTGCTGATCTCTTCCCTTACTGCCTGCCAGTCCAAAGCCTCCGGCACCGGACTGACAAAGGTCACCTTAAATGAAGTCGCCCACTCCATCTTCTATGCCCCTCAGTACGCTGCCATTGAGTTGGGCTATTTTCAGGAAGAGGGCATTGACCTGACTCTGGTCAACGGAGCCGGAGCCGACAAGGTTATGACTGCCCTGGTCAGCGGAGATGCGGATATCGGCTTTATGGGTTCGGAAGCCAGCATCTACACCTATGCCGGCGGCGCACAGGATTATGCCGTCAATTTTGCCCAGCTGACCCAACGTGCCGGCAATTTTTTAGTGGCCCGGGAGCCGGATACGGATTTCCATTGGGACAAATTGAAAGGAAAGAATGTTTTGGGTGGGAGAGCAGGCGGTATGCCGCAGATGGTATTTGAATATATCCTGAAGAAAAACGGCATAGACCCCAAGACGGATCTGGATATTGATCAAAGCATCAGCTTCGGGCTGACTGCCGCTGCTTTTACCAGTGACGATTCGGATTATACGGTTGTGTAGTGTGTGATACTGTACCGTATCATTAACCGGCAGTTCCCGTGATGTAGCCGGTAACATTGCCATCCATCAGAAGCACTACTGGCAGGGCAAGGATGCCCAACCGGCCGAATAAAAAACTCAGAATTGATAGCGTGGTCTGTTTTCGTCAAACATCAGATACCGCAGCCAATCATCCAACAGAATCCCCGCCAATGACACCGGAAACCATAACACAAAAAACCGCGGGCAGATCTGTCCCAGAATGTTGCCTGGCATCTGACTATAGTCCCAGATGGCCCATCCCAGCCATAGGTTGACAATACAACCCGTCATAAACTCCATACCCGTAATGATGCAGGCGCCGATCAGAACTTGTTGCCACAAGGGCATTTCCCAGGGGATGACTTCATTGATTAACCCTAGGCCAGTAAAACAGAGGCCCCCTAGGATAAACATAGTCCAGTGTGTCCATCCCCGGAAGCTTATCTCCAGAATATTATACATCAAACCTCCAGACATAAATAAAAACAAATACTTAAGATACAGTCTCATACTCTACCTCCGCCATAGCAGCTATCTATAAAAGATATGCGTTTAATACCTCCGATCTGTACTCCTCTGGCACTCACGAACAAGCAACAGTCCGATCTCCTGCAGCAAGAGGCACTGCGCTATCCTTGGGGGCGACGCTCTGTCCATACCGGCCCGCTTTCTTGTCTGTCAGTTTTAGAAACGGAAAAAAGCAGCTTTGAACAGTTCACTTCTTTTTATTTTTGCATATCGGTATCAATAATTTTAAATATTCGTTTAATTATCATCATTAAATTTATAATCAATAAAAATGCCAACCCATATATTAAAGCACTTTGAGCAAAACTAAAACAACTTGTAAAAACATTAAATAAGCATAATATTAATAATATAATTGAAACTAAAATTTCAAACATCACTGCATAATATGTCTCAATTAATGACTGCTTTGATATTTTTGCTTCTGTGCTGTAATAATTCTTATCTTCATTAACTTTTAACTTCATATCAATCAGCATACCTAGCAACGTAAAAAACATTGATGTCAAAATAGAAACTATTATTGTAATTATATTCACTACCGATGAATCGATTATCTTTATAAATGCTGCTATTATTCCCAATAGAAATGGCGTCAAGAAATAATCAAATATAGGAATTATCAATAGCTTTTTTGTTCTCGGATTTCTAAAACAATTAATATGATTCTTTATTATATCCCATACAGACAAATAATTTAGCTTCAATCCTACTTTACTTAATAAAAAAACTGATACCACGACAATGAAAAGTATTATTTCTGGATTTTTAATTACTTCTTTCATCGCTGCACCAACCTTTTCTAAAATTTAAATCAGTAATCCCATCCCTACAAGATATTCTCTTGCTGTCTGTTTCATAATTGGAACCAGACTCGAAAATACTGGATGCCCTCCTGATTGAACTACTTTTTTAGTTATATCTTCATTCACTACTAAAGCATCCATATTTTTCAAATTAAATGTTTTATCTGTACCGTTTAACGAAAATTCCAGTTTCAAATCATCATACTCGTAACCATCCATTTCTACTATTTCTGTGTAGCTGCACTGACCTGCTCTCCAATCTTGAAACTTCTTTTTATTTCTTTCCATAAATCCCAATGGTTTGTGTATAATCCGTTCTTCTTTAGTTTGTTTTACTCCATAATTGATCCCCATGCGTTCAGATACATCCTGGGGGATTTCATATCTTATCATACGTATCCTTTTAAGTATACCTTTATAAAAATATCTATCAATATACTCTTTCGGCGCTATTGCCTTGAATGATATTCTAAAATCTGGATTTAAATCCATAAGGCATTTCTGTAAATGATTTTGAAGAGACACTTTCATTCCATAAACTCCCATAGTTTGCAAAAGTATAACAGCATGTGTAACATCTCCACGAGGAACTGCAATACAAAAACCAAATGGCATCAAATCTGCCTGTTCTGCTTTTCTTGCATATACATCGCCTGTTAAAATATTTACCAATTCAGACTCAATGCCATATTCGCCAGTCTTTACTCTTCCGCACAAAATCTCATACTCTTCCTTAGACTTATCATTATACACAACTTCACTTTCATATTGATCGAATTGAAATATCAGTTCCTTTTCAAAATCATTAGTATAATTAGATTTATTCTTATCAATATATTCTTTTATAATTTCTATAAGAGAATTCCCATGAATTATAGCATTCAAATTCAATCGTTTATTGTTATTGTCCAAAACGCTCAAACCATAAATAACCAAATTAATCTTTTTAGCCATATCGTACTCTCCAATCCGCCATTTTTCTACATTATAGCACATGCCGTATTGGAAAATCTTGCTAAAAATATGAATTTAATTTTGTAAATTATGTTATGCTGTCGCACGCTGTCTCATCCCTTAGATTATTATAGAACATTTGTTCGATTCTTGTAAAATATCTTTAAGTTATGGACATCTCTTTTATCCATAACAAAAGGTGTCCTTTGCACCTGTATCCTTTTCTTTCTCTCTTTCTTCTTCGCTTTCTATGTTCTGTGAAGTTTTCTTTTCGTTCTCTTTATTCACCGGAATGATTTCATATGTAATCTTCACGCCTTCCTGATCCTCTAAAAGATGGATCAAGATAGAAACGATTTTCTCGAGATCCATTCTTGCCCGCCGTTTTTTAGTAAATTGTATGTTTGACTGGTTGTACTTGTTTCCCCCCCTTATTTTGCCCCACCTGCTGTCCTCCTGCTGCATATTTATAAGTTCTTATTCACTGGGCACACAATTCCGAAAAAGAAGTATTTTTTCTTTAAATTTCAAATTCCCTCTTAACTTTTATGCGCATTATGCGTATAATGTAATTGTAAGGTTGAGATTATCCAAGGGTTAAAAGCAATACTTCTATTTGTCCCACCAATTGATGCCAGAGCCTTTTACCAGTATTTTTAGCGCAATAACATTTATTTAAATTGATGAAAGCCTTCCCAGATCAGAACAAACGTTTGAATGCACTCACGAAACAGGACACATGTTCTTACATAAAAGCGCAAATACTATCATTATGGATAGCAGAACCATGCTTAATACAAATCACTATGAAAAGGAAGCCGATATCTTTGCTATGGATTTACTTATTGGCGATGATATGCTGATGGAATATCAGGGATATAACAATGAAAGCGTGAATTATACAATCAAAGCGGCCAAAGATTCCATGGAGCCGAAAAGTTACAGGTTCACAAAGAAAGGGTATAAGAATGGAATCAAATATTTTAGATTTACGGAAACTGTGCCTGCCAGAAAAAATCGAAATTACATTCCATGCTGCTAATCGCCTTGAGCAGCGAGGAATATCTATCAATGACATAATATCATGCATATTATCCTTCCGCAGATAAGTGGATGTCAGATTTCAAAACCAGAAAGGAAAATTGAACATGACTTGTTTTGCATGCAAAGGTAATGTAGAAAAATCAACTACCACATATATGACAGAATGTGACGGCTCTTATATTATTATTAAAAATGTCCCTTGCACTAAATGTACACAATGCGGGGAAGAATATTTAAATGGCGTCACTTTGCAGAAAATAGGATTAATTCTCGCAAAGCTAAAAAACATGCTTACCGAGATTGCTGTTATTGATTATAACAAAGCCGCTTGAATGCGAAAGTGATTCCATGGTACCTGAATATTCCGACAGGGATATCGTATATGTGCAGA
Source organism: uncultured bacterium (assembly GCA_947063875.1). Classification (GTDB taxonomy): domain Bacteria; phylum Bacillota; class Clostridia; order Lachnospirales; family Lachnospiraceae; genus Brotaphodocola. The sequence goes on along the minus strand of CAMSTY010000050.1, from coordinate 1,251 downwards.
AAAGCGGCCTCATAGAAACCGGGGACATAGGCATCTCTCAGAAATGGATAGTATCTGCATCAAGAAAGCTGGGGAAAATTGGCTGATTTCTCTTTCCCCGGACTGCCGCCGCTTACGGCTGATGGCGACAGGATTTTGATATTAGGAAAAGTACTGGGGAAAGCTAATGAAAATTAAACTAACTTAAGGAGGGTGCCATATGCCACTACCACAAAAACAAGATTATACCATTTCTGATATTTATGCTTTACCAGAAGGCCAGCGTGCCGAACTGATTGACGGCCAGATCTATGACATGGCTCCGCCAAAAAGGATTCATCAAAAGCTGGTTTCTGAATTAACACAATTTATCGGAAATTATATCAAATCCAAAAAAGGAAGTTGTGAAATCTACCCTGCGCCATTCGCGGTATTCCTGAATCAGGATGATCGCAATTATGTTGAACCAGATATTTCCGTTATCTGTGATCCTGATAAGTTAGATGACCATGGCTGCCAGGGAGCACCAGATTGGATTATTGAAGTTGTCTCCCCCAGCACGGAACGTATGGACTATGGAATAAAACTTTTTAAATACCGCTCTGCAGGCGTGAGGGAATATTGGATCATCAATCCTGTGAATCGTATTATAAACATTTATGATTTTGAAAGTAATGAAAAAACCGGACAATATAGTTTTGATAATGATATCAGTTCTTGTATCTGTAATGATTTGAATATTAAAATAGCTGATTTGCTTTTATAAAAATCTCATAAATTTCCCCTAATCCGAACTACCCGCCACTTACGGCTGACGGGGACAGGATTATGGTGTTAGGGAAGGTGCCGGAGAGTATAAGATTATAAAGCAACTTTTAATCCATAATTATAGAAAAGGAGTATTTATATGGCATTAGCAGATACCAGCCATTATACAATTTCTGATATTTACGCTTTACCGGAGGGCCAGCGCGCCGAACTGATTGATGGACGGATCTACAATATGACTCCGCCAAATACCCTCCACCAGCGTATCGTATTTAGGTTATCCCAAAAAATTGATAATTACATCCAAAAAAACCGTGATGGTTTATGACTTTGAAAAAGAGCAATATTCTAACCAATATAATTTTGAAGATGACATCCCCGTATGTCTTTATGAGGATCTGATTATTAACATAGGACATCTGGCTTTTGTAGGGCAGCAGCATAATTAAAAAGCCTGCAAATAAAAAGTCAAGCTAAATTTTAAAGAACATTGAAAATTTTTAA